>CAVDRT010000062.1:0-9476 GCA_963611445.1 bacterium | reverse complement strand
TTAGGAGGCGGACCCTCTATCCTGCTGAGGTACGAGGACGAATATTAAATTTTGGTACAATTACCACACAACTATGATTCCGGGGCGAATGATTTAGTACAACCTTAGGAGGCGGTCGCTCTATCCAGCTGAGCTACGGAAACAAATATTGAATTTTAAATCTCGGCGGACGGCACTGCAAAAAACCACAGCAAAAATACCGTTTCCGATTTATAATAATACTATAACCTCCGCGTTTTGTCAATCAAAATCGTCGGTTTCCGAAACACTGATTTTCTGTATTTTAAACAAAAAATTTTTCAAAAAAGGTGCTCCGTCAAATTTTTCTTGACAAACCTTTCCCGAAATGTTATAGTGTAAAAGCCGCTTATTGTGGGTTATAAGCAGACTGCAAGGTCTCACCTGACAGTAGCGAGTCTTTAGATTAAGGCAGGTGCCGATAATGTACGCAATTATTGAAACCGGCGGTAAGCAATACCGTGTCGAAAAAGACGGCGTTATTTTCATCGAGAAACTCGGCGTTGAAGAAAACGAAACCGTTACATTTGACAAGGTTGTTGCCGTAAACGACGGTAAAAAACTCAAGGTTGGAACACCTTATGTCAAGTCAGCATCCGTTTCGGGTGTTGTCCTCAAAAACGGTAAGCAGAAAAAGGTTACTGTGTTCACCTACAAACCGAAAAAAGGTTGTGCAAGGAAAAAGGGTCACAGACAGCCCTACACAAAAGTTCAGATAACCGACATTGTTGCTTCTAAGCCCCGTGCTGCAAAAGAAGAAGCAGCTGCAGAATAATGACCGAAGCCGTCTTTTTTGAAAAAGATGATTTGATTGTCGGCTTCCAAATTCTCGGTCACTCGTCCGATTCGGCGGACGACATTGAAGGAAAAACGGTTTGCGCCGCTGTTTCCTCCGCCGCTTTTATGACGGCGAACACGATGTCCGAAATAATCGGGGTGCCGCTTGAAGCCGAAGTTGACGACGCGGTTATGAAAATCGGGATAACCTCGGGCGCCGACAAATGTCAGGTACTGCTTCGGGGGTTTAAGTTCCATTTGACCGAGCTTGCAAAGGAATATCCCAACAGACTAAAAATATCAACCTTAAATTCGGAGGTGTAATTCAAATGTTAAAGATAAACATTCAGTTGTTCGCTCACAAAAAGGGAATGGGTTCAACCAAGAACGGCCGTGACAGTGAATCGAAAAGACTCGGTGTGAAACGCGCCGACGGTCAGTTTGTTCTCGCAGGCAACATTCTTGTTCGCCAGAGAGGAACTCATATTCATCCGGGTGAAAATGTCGGCAAAGGCTCCGACGACACACTTTTCGCTCTTATCGACGGAAAAGTTAAATTTGAGCGAATGGGCAAAGACCGCAAAAAGGTCAGCATTTACGCTGTTGAACAGTAAGTGTTCGTAAATTTCGGCTCGGAGTATTTCTCCGAGCCGTTTTTTGCATAAAAATCATTTAAAATTCCAAACTAAATTAAAAAAGCAGGACGGAAAATCATATGTTTGTTGATGTTGCAAAAATATATATAAAAGCCGGTGACGGCGGCGACGGAAAAGTTTCTTTCCACCGTGAAAAATATGTTGCGGCGGGCGGACCCGACGGCGGTGACGGCGGAAAGGGCGGCGACATTGTTTTTGTTGCCGATGACAATATGTCCACGCTTGCCGATTTCCGCTACAAGCGCAAATATATCGCCGAAAACGGCGCGCCCGGAGGGTCGGCAAGATGTTCGGGCAAAAAAGCGCCCGATTTGGTGCTTTCCGTTCCGCGCGGCACACTCATCAAAGAAGCGAACAGTGGCAGAATTATCGCCGACATTTCGGACGATGAGCCTGTTGTCGTTGCAAAAGGCGGCTTCGGCGGTTGGGGAAACACCCATTTTGCGACCGCAACCAGACAGGTTCCGCGTTTTGCAAAACCGGGTGCTGCCGGCGAAGAATACGAAGTGAGTCTTGAACTCAAACTGCTTGCCGATGTCGGCTTAATCGGTTTCCCGAATGTCGGAAAATCGACATTTATTTCGGTCATCAGCGAAGCAAAGCCGAAAATCGCGAACTATCACTTCACGACCCTCACACCTGTTCTCGGCGTTGTAAAAAGGGGCGAAAACTCTTTTGTGGCGGCGGATATTCCGGGACTTATCGAAGGCGCGGGAAGCGGAATCGGACTTGGGCACGAATTTTTACGCCATGTTGAGCGCTGCCGCCTGCTTTTGCATATTATCGACGCTTCGGGCAGCGAGGGCAGAGACCCGATTGAAGATTTTGACGCAATCAACCGCGAACTTGCCGTTTTCAACCCCGAACTCGCCGCACGCGAACAGATTGTTGTTGCGAACAAGTGCGATATGTGCGACGAAGAGCAACTGGCGCAACTTCGGGATTATTTCACCGAAAAAGGCTATAAATTCTTCGAATGTATGGCGGCGATAGCCGAGGGAACAGACGCCGTTGTGAATTATATCATTGAGCGGCTCTCGAAACTGCCGCCCGTTAAAAAATACGAGCCCGAAATTGTGCCCGAAGCCGAAAACACAAAAAAATCGGGCAGAGAGTTCACCGTCACGGTTGAAAACGGCGTTTATACGGTTGAGGCGGAGTGGCTACTCAAAATCCTTGAAACCACCAACCCCGACGACTATGAATCGCTGCAATATTTTCAACGCACGCTTGAATCGAGCGGCATAATCGACGAACTCAAGAAAAAGGGCGTGAACGACGGCGACACCGTTAAAATATACGACATTGAATTTGATTATATTTCCTAAGGTCGGTGACAAAATTGGCGATTGACAAAATAATCATAAAGGGCGCAAAAGCCAACAACCTCAAAAACATAAGCCTTGAAATCCCACGCGATAAACTGGTGGTTTTCACGGGGCTTTCGGGGTCGGGCAAATCGAGCCTTGCTTTCGACACGATTTATGCCGAGGGACAGAGAAGATACATCGAATCGCTTTCTTCATATGCGAGAATGTTTTTGGGGCAGATGGACAAGCCCGATGTTGAAAGCATTGAGGGGCTGTCGCCCGCAATTTCGATTGACCAGAAAACAACCTCGAAAAACCCCCGTTCCACCGTGGGAACGGTGACCGAAATATACGATTATATGCGCCTTTTGTTTGCACGCACGGGCGTTCCGCACTGCCCGAAATGCGGCAGAGAGATAACAAGCCAGACGGTCGACCAGATAACCGACAGCGTTTTGAAACTGCCCCAAGGGACAAAATTTTACCTTTTGGCACCGATTGCACGGGGCAAAAAGGGCGAATTCAAACAAGAATTTAAAAATATGCTCAAACAGGGCTTTTCAAGGGTCAGGGTCGACGGCGAAGTTTTTGAACTGAGCGACGAAATAAAACTCAAAAAGAACAACAAACACACGATTGAAACGGTTGTTGACCGATTGATTGTGAAACCGCAAATCAAAAGCCGCCTGAGCGACAGCATTGAAACCGCCGCGAAAATTTCGGGCGGAATTATCGTTGTTTTGACGGCAGAGGGCGACGAACACATCTATTCCGAAACCTACGCCTGCCCCGAACACGGAAGCAGCCTGCCGGAACTGACCCCTCAAATGTTCTCTTTCAACAGCCCGTTCGGCGCCTGCCCGACCTGTTCGGGAATCGGCTCTTATATGAAATTAAGCCCCGAACTGCTCGTGCCCGACGAAACAAAATCGCTGGCTGAGGGGTGCATCAAGGCGCCCGGCTGGGGTGTGAATTCGTGGTACAGCGGCGGACTTTCGACAACAATCGCGCAAATGTATTACGAGGGTCTTGCGAAGCGCTACGGTTTCAGCGTTGACACGCCTTTCGGCGAACTGCCCGAAGATATAAAAAACATTATATTTTATGGCACGGGCGATAAAAAAATCAAATGCCGCCGAAATTCCGATTGGGGCGGCGGCGAGTATTACACCGCGTTCGAGGGAGTCATCAACAATTTGGAGCGGCGTTATAAAAATTCGGCGAGCGACCGCGCGAGAAGTGAAATCGAAGCCTTTATGAACGAATGTGACTGTGACGACTGCCACGGCGCAAGGCTCAAACCCGAATCGCTTGCGGTCACGGTGGGCGGCAAAAGCATCAAAGAAATCTGCGATATGTCGGTTGTTTCGATAATTGATTTTTTTGAAAATCTCACGCTGTCCGACAGAAACCGCAAAATCGCCGACCCGATTATAAAAGAGATATGCTCAAGGCTCAACTTCCTCAAAAGCGTCGGGCTTGATTATCTGACTCTGTCGCGCTCGTCGGGTACGCTCTCGGGCGGTGAGAGCCAAAGAATACGCCTTGCGACGCAGATAGGCTCATCGCTCACGGGCGTGCTTTATATTCTTGACGAGCCGAGCATCGGGCTTCATCAGAGAGATAATGACCGACTGCTTGCAACGCTTATGCGGCTTCGCGACCTCGGCAACACGGTTATAGTCGTTGAGCACGACGAAGACACCATTCGCGCCGCCGATTATGTTGTCGACATCGGGCCCGGCGCCGGTATTCACGGCGGCGAAGTTGTGGCGGCGGGTGCTCCCGCGGAGATTGCGAAAAACGAAAATTCGATTACGGGCGATTATCTTTCGGGCAGGAGAAAAATCCCCGTTCCGAGCGAGCGGCGAAAAGGCAACGGCAAAAAAATCACCGTTAAAGGTGCACGGCAAAACAATCTCAAAAACATTGATGTTGACATTCCGCTCGGAAAATTTGTCTGCGTGACGGGCGTTTCGGGCTCGGGCAAATCAAGCCTTGTGAACGAAGTGCTTTTCAAACGCCTTGCAAACGAACTGAATCACGCGCGGTTTGTTCCGGGCGCGCACGGCAAAATCACGGGGCTTCAAAATCTTGACAAAGTAATCGACATAAATCAGCAGCCGATTGGGCGCACGCCGCGTTCAAATCCTGCGACATACACAGGTGTTTTCGGCGATATAAGAGAACTGTTCGCCTCAACGCCCGACGCAAAAATGAGGGGTTATAATTCAGGCAGATTTTCGTTTAATGTCAAGGGCGGACGGTGCGAAGCGTGCAGCGGCGACGGCATTATCAAAATTGAAATGAACTTTTTGCCCGATGTTTATGTTCCGTGCGAAGTTTGCGGTGGAAAACGCTATAACAGCGAAACTTTGGGGGTATACTACAAAGGCAAAAATATTTATGATGTGCTTGAAATGACGGTTGAAGAGGGCCTTAAATTCTTTGAAAACATCCCGAAAATCAGCCGAAAACTCCAAACGCTTTATGATGTCGGGCTCGGGTATATAAAACTCGGCCAGCCCGCCACCACCCTCTCGGGCGGTGAAGCGCAAAGGGTCAAACTTTCAACCGAACTTTCAAAACGCCCGACCGGCAAAACAATCTATATTCTCGACGAGCCGACGACGGGGCTGCACACGGCTGATGTTCACCGCCTCATTGATGTGCTCGGCCGCCTTGTGGACGCCGGCAACAGTCTGGTTGTGATTGAGCACAATCTCGATGTTATCAAAACCGCCGATTATATCATCGACCTCGGACCCGAGGGCGGAGAAAAAGGCGGGGAAATCGTGGCGGCAGGCACACCCGAAGAGGTTGCCGCCTGCCCCGGGTCTTATACCGGATGGTATCTCAAAAAAATATTTGAAAAAGAGAAAAAAGATTAAAAAAGAGCCGATTTTTCGGCTCTTTTATGTTAGGCGCTAGATGCTAGACGCTAGATGTTAGATGCTAGACGCTAGACACAGCAGCCGTCGGTTTGTGCATTCCTGCCGTCGGAGAAGCGACTTCCACCGGCTCCTTTGTGTAAAGGGAGCTGTCGCGGCTTAAGCCGCGACTGAGGGATTGTAAAGATCGCAAATTCGAAGAAACCGCCGTGTAACATAATTTCAATTCCAAATTTACATTCGTCTAAAATCTAATGTCTAATATCTAAAATCTAATGTAAACACCCCTCAGTCAAAACTTCGTTTTGACAGCTCCCCTCTATTTTACTTCGTAAAAAGAAGGGAGCCATAGTAGGTGTGTTTACGGCGGTATACAAAAATGGCAGCCGTCGGTTTGTACTTTCCGCCGTCAGAGAAGTGACTATTCTTTTAACGGTGTTGCACTTCAGATTATAACCTGCCCAGCTCCCTTTACACAAAGGAGCCATTGAAAGTGTCTTCTCTGACGGAAGTAATTGCAGAGACTGACGGCTGCCGTGTCTAGCGTCTGGCGTCCGGTATCCAAATTATACAAAGCATTAAAAACCATTTACTTTTTCGGCGGCATATAATACAATGTAAGCAGCAGGAATACAGTTTGAGCCTTTCGGGAGGGTAAAATGTTTAAAAAAGAAACTCATTTTTCAAAAACGGCGCTTGCGATAATCAGCGTCATTGTTATGCTCTGTATGCTTTCGGCAAATGTTTCCGCCGCCGCGTCAAACGACGGGAATACCGTGCAATTCAAATCGCGCGCACGGTACAATTCGGCAGCAGCGGTTGTCGAAAGTTCAAGTGAGTCCGAAGATTTTGACGACCTTGAATCTTATCTTTTTGAAAAATTCTACAATCTTGAAGAACAAATTGACATTTCGGGCTTTAAAATTGAGGCGACCGAGGACAACGAAACGCTGCTCACCTATCTCATTTGGTTTCAAATGCCCGCGGCTTTCCACATAGACGGGCTCGGAACTTCAAACCGTAACGGATATATTCAATATGTATATGTGAGATATTTATATTCCTACGATGAAGTCTTTGGATAAGTAAAATCCAGTATTTATGCGGGTTCCCGAGCTTTTCGGTGTAAGTTCTACCAAAAGATTTACCAAAAGTGATTTGGTACGAACAGCAATACAGCAGAATAGATAAAATAAACTCTCAGAGAATGGTAAACATTTTCTGGGAGTTATTTTTATGTCCGGAGAACTGTAAAATCAAAATCCACACATTCGCAATTTAAAAACCAGTCGAGTAGAATATAGTCAAGGAGGGATTCACGATGAACAATATCAAATACCACCTTGCACTGACCGATAGCGAATACAGCTTAATCATCAAGTCGCTGAATGACCTGAGAAACGATTTAATCGCACAGGGCAGATATACCGATGCGGTTGATGATGTGCTTGTGAAGTTTATCGGAGCAAAGAAAAAGAAGTTCAAAATAATCTATCAGGAGGGCTGACTATGAAAGTGCAATATGAGCAGCAAGGAGATTACCTTATCCCTTGCGTAACGACAAAGGAACAGAAAGAAATACATTTAGGCGTGTGGGCAAACCGCCACAGGCAGTATCTGAAGCAGAGCCACAAGGTGCGATATTACAATCTTCTGACAAGCGAAAAGCTTTACGATTACCTTGCAGATGTCGAGGAGCAAGCGGAAAATATGTTTCTTCGGCTGGTAAATGCTGATTACATTGTCATGAAGAAAGACGGAACAATCTGGGTTATTGAAACCAAAGGTGGAGAATCTAATGGCAAGGATAAGAATATTGATAGGCAGATAAAAAATAAATTTTATGCATTTAAAAAGTATGCAGCAGAAAACAATCTGAATTGGGGATTTGTCCGAGATAAAGATAATTTCTTATATATCAATAACACAGAATTTGCCATTGATATGGCAGACGACCACTGGCAGCCGATAGATGATGTATTTTAATCATAATAAACGCTAAAAAGGCTTTATAAGCTCTGAAATGATGGGCTTGACAATAATATTCCCTCCACAACAACCCCGCCTTAAATCAAATAAAACCGCCCAAATTCACCCCGAAACATAACAGTTCGGAGTGACTTGGGCGGTCTGTTTTATATGCCGAAAAGTAATTGATTATAAATCATGAGAACCTTACAACATTTCTTGAGCATTCTCCACGAAAATCTCCTTCCCAGTCTTCAGAAAATTCTTCAACAGGTGTAAACTTGCTTAATAAATTATTACCTTTATCAACAGTAATCATTTCAGAAAACCATACATTCTTTTCTAAAGAAATTTCAGTATCATCCTCAAGTCTGAAAATTATACCTCTTGTTAACCAAACGTCATAGGTTTGCTTGTCATTTTCAAAAACTTTCTGATGCTCATTGATAATATCTATTTCTTTAATTGTTTTTTTAACAGGAAGTTCAATCATGGTATTTCCGCTGATTAGTGATTCGATTTCTGAATTAGCACGCTTCTCTAATCTAAACACGGCGACATCCTCATCAGCTCCGTAGTAGTCCATGACCTGAATGGCATTGGTAAATGCATAAGCTGATTTGTCAGTGCAAATGCCTACGATACCATAAACAGCCGTAGAAAACTCAAAAGGGTCACATTTGTATTTAGTTAGTGTAGTGCCAACCATATTTTTAATAAGACTTATTTCTTCTTGATTAAAACGAACATCAATACTCTTCATTTATGACTCCTCCTTTATAAAATGTATTTTCTGCTTTTTGATACCGCCGGTATGAGTGCTTCGTTCAATGTTAACATCAACAACCGGAGTGCCATCAGAATGCGACACTTTCCTCATTGTGATAATGGTACCGTCAGCCATACGTGTTATTCTCATGTTTTCATTAACTATGTTTTCTTTGCCGCCAAATGCAATCTTATTATAAAAATCATTCGCTGTTGCCAAATTGTCAGGTGAAGAAATGTTACGGGTTGATGCTCCTCCGTGTGGACTGCTTACACCAAAACGCCCATTTGAATAAGCGTATTTTGATGAAGCAATTAAAACATTTTGACCTATACTGCGATAATATTTAGAGTTTCCTTTATATCCGGTACCCATATTAAGCACCTCGTTTCTGATGTGCTAATTCAAAGGCACTTGGATGCGTTTTTATTTTTGCCCATAATTGCATCACCCCTTTCATAACTTTTTGCGATTTCTTGCAAAAGCCTTTGAAACATGATAAGTATTTTCGATTGAAGTTATACTCATACCTTTAGTTTCTTCATATGGTATCATCACTTCGGCACAAAGTGCTTTTGCCTGCCACTCTACGCTGCAATATGCAGGTAATTCGTTATTTTCAAAACTGCGCTCAAATATAGGTGTGAATCCAATACGAAATAGAAAAATATGACATATTTCATGGCGTATAAAGCCAAGAAATGCACCTATTTGTTTTTCGTAAGCACCGACATATATTGATTCCTTAATTTCAATGGTAAATCCACCTTGGTCATTAGGGGTACATCGAGCCATTGTTTGAGGAGATAACTTTTTGTCATCGACAATTTCGTAATTGCAATCTTTAAAAACATCGCTGATTTTATCTAAGACCTCAAGAACAGGAAACGCTCCAGTTAAAGGAACATTAAAAATCTTGCGTAAAATCTGAGAGTAACATCTCAAATCACGTCTACTTGTTGATTTTGTTTTATAGTCCATTAATCCGCATTTTCCTCCTTTTGACTTAGAAGTTCCAGAATTTTAAGGGCAGTTTCATCATCCATCTCATCAAAAGAGCGAGCAAATTGCAGTGCAGCTCTTCTTT
>CAVDRT010000061.1:0-3794 GCA_963611445.1 bacterium | reverse complement strand
GCTTGAACAATTTTTATCCAAATTCTTTGTCTAACTTTTTGGGGTCACTTCATTTTCACCCGTGGGTCGTTCGTTTTGTTGACAGATTAAATTTCAATTTATCTTTCCGAAAATCCGTTTTCAGTTTTGCAAAAGCGAGCGGTCGCTCGGCATATCTTCGCTGACTTCGGAGAATTTTTTGATGAGTTCATCAATGGTGAGGTTTTTCTTTTCTTCACCCGAAACATCAAACACAACTCTTCCTTTATCCATCATTATAAGGCGGTTGCCGTGGGCAATTGCGTCTCTCATATTGTGGGTTATCATAAGGGTTGCGATTTTATCTTTTTCGACCAATCGGTCGGTGAGGGCAAGCACTTTTGCCGCGGTTTGCGGGTCAAGCGCCGCTGTGTGCTCATCAAGCATAAGAAGCCGCGGATTTTGCATTGTCGCCATCAAAAGAGTGATTGCCTGTCTTTGTCCGCCCGAAAGAAGCCCCACCTTTGAAGTCAAGCGGTCTTCAAGTCCCAAATCAAGCGTTGCGAGCAGTTCTTTGAAATATGCTCTTTCCTTACCGGTAATTCCGGGTCTTAAGGTTCTCGGTTTCCCTCTTCTGGCGGCAAGCGCCAAATTCTCTTCAATCTGCATATCGGCGGCAGTTCCCATCATCGGGTCCTGAAAAACCCTGCCGAAATATTTTGCCCTTTTATAGTCGGGCATTTTGGTGACATTGATTCCGTCTATCTCAATTTTGCCCGAATCCACGGGATAAACACCGGTTATCATATTAAGCACTGTCGATTTTCCGGCGCCGTTTCCGCCGATAACCGTTACAAAATCGCCGTCGTTCAATGTGAGATTGACTCCGTTCAGCGCCTTTTTTTCGTTTATCGTGCCGGGGTTGAAGGTCTTGTAAACATTTGTTATTTTAAGCATTGCTCACGACCTCCTTTTTGGGTCTTTTCGCCGAAATTTGCGACTTGCAGTGCGGAACCGCAAGGAATATCGTAACGACGATTGCGGAGAACAGTTTAAGGTTGTTGGCGTTAAGGCCGAGTTTGAGAACAACCGCAATTACTATATAATAAATTATTCCGCCGATAACAGCCGACAAAAGTTTGAGGGCAAAATTGTGGAATATTTTGCTGAAAATAACTTCGCCGATGATTACCGCGGCAAGGCCTATGACGATTGCTCCGCGGCCCATATTTATATCCGCACTTCCGCTGAACTGTGCAAGAAGTCCGCCCGACATTGCAACGATTCCGTTTGAAATGACAAGACCGATTATTTTTCTTGAATCGGTATTTATTCCGTTTGAACGCGCCATAACCTCATTGCTGCCCGTGGCACGAATGGAATGACCGAGTTCGGTTCCGAAGAAAAGGTAAAGCAGTGCAATGATTGCGGCAACCAGGACAACACATTTGAGAATTGTCATTCCGAGCTGGTCGGTTTTTGACGACACGATAAGGTCGAAATTACGCCAGCTTATGGTTGTGTTTGCGCGGCCGCTCATAATACCGAGGTTTACGGAATAGAGCGCCAACTGGGTCAAAATGCCCGCGAGAATGGCGGGTATTCCGAATTTTGTGTGAATCACACCTGTGACAAGCCCTGCAAGACAGCCCGCGGCAAAAGCAACGGCAAGCGCCAAATAGATGTTGACATTGTGCTGTGTTGTCAGGACGACCAAAACAGCGCCGCCCGTGCCGAGCGAGCCGTCAACCGTTAAATCGGCAAGGTCAAGTATTTTAAAGGTGATAAAAACGCCTATCGCCATAATGCCCCAAATCATACCCTGTGCTATCGGGGACGGAAGCGACTGAAAGAAATCCAACAAAGGGACCACCTCGTCCTTTCTTTTAATATAAATAATACGAAAACAAAAGCGGTAAGTCTTTTACCGCTTTTGTCGGTTTTGAGTTTGTAATTCCGACGGTAATTATTCAGCGTCGAGAGGTTTGTATGAATCCGGAACGGTTATTCCTAATTTTTCGGCTCTTTCGGGATAATAATGCTTTGTAAGGTCGGTTGAATATTCAATCTTCATATCGGCAGGATCTTTGCCGTTGACCAGTATTTCATAAGCCATTTCGCCGGTTTTGTAGCCAAGGTCATAATAACTGATTGAAAGGGTTGCAACGCCGCAGCCTTTGCAGATTCCGCTTTCTCCCGCAATTACCGGGATTTTTGCCGGCTCAAGCACATTGTTGATAGCCTGTGCATTTGAAGCGGCGGTGTTATCGGTCGGGACAAATACGGCGTCAACCTTATCGGTTACTATCTGCTGGGTGACCGAAGTTACATCATTTGTATCGACAAATGTGTATTCTTTTGTCGAAATGCCGAGTTTTTTGAGTTCTTTTGTCATAACATCCGACTGATATTTTGAGTTTTTCTCGGCTGAACAATAAAGAATTCCGACATTTTTGGCGTCGGGAACAAGTTCCTTGAACATTGCTGCCTGTTCGGCAAGCGGCGCAAGGTCTGCGGTGCCGGTGACATTGAAGCCCGTTTTCCCCGTCCATTTGTCAATTCCGAGAGCGGTTGCGTAATCGGTGATCGATGTTGCGACAATCGGAATGGTGTCGGTTGCCTGTGACGCGGCTGAAAGCGCGTCGGTTGCGTTTGCCATAATAAGGTCAACCTTGTCCGAAACGAATTTTGAGGTTATCGTTGTGCAGTTTGTCGCTTCGCCCGAAGCGTTTTGCACATCAAATTTAACCTTGTCGCCGAGTTTTTCTTTGAGCGCATCCTGGAATCCTTTTGTCGCGGCGTCGAGCGCTTCGTGCTGAACGAGCTGGCAAATACCTATTGTATATGTGCCGTCATCTTTCTTTGAGCCGCACGCCGACAGCGAAAGTACCATCGCGAAAACTGCGATTATTGCAATTATCTTTTTCATAAGACCTGGGTTCCCCCTTCGTAATTTTTTACTTAGTATATCACTTTAAATCGGCAAAGTCAATCACCCGCCGAAAAAACAGTCGGTTTTTATCCCCGAATTTCGGGATTTTTTTAAAAATTTTATACAAATCACGCACGACCTGCTTGACAAATACCCCTAAGGGGTATATATTTATGCAAGACAAACAATTTGTACGAGGTGTAAAAAATGTCCGAAAAGAAATGCTGTTGTGAGAAAACCACAACGCGGAGCGAAATCGAATACAAAAGCCTTATAAACAGGCTCAACCGAATTGAGGGGCAAATCAGGGGAATCAAAGGAATGTTGGAAAGGGACGCATACTGTCCCGATATTTTAATGCAGTCGTCGGCGGCGAGCGCCGCAATCAACGCTTTCAACAGGGAATTAACCGCAAGCCACATTAAAAACTGCGTGGTCAGGGATATTAAAGAAGGCCGTGAAGATACTATTGATGAACTGGTCTTTACTCTGCAAAAACTGATGAAATAAATTCGGCGGAAAGGAGAAAACAAAATTATGAAGCAATATGATGTTACGGGTATGAGCTGCGCCGCCTGCAGCGCCCGTGTTGAAAAGGCGGTTTCGAAAGTGCCGGGCGTTGACTCCTGCACGGTAAGTCTTTTGACAAATTCAATGAGTGTTGACGGCTCCGCCTCAGCAGACGATGTAATTGCCGCCGTCCAAAAAGCGGGCTACGGTGCCTCGCCGAAAGCAGACGGTGCGGCAAAAGGCGCAAAAAGCACCGACAGCGCCGACGCCGCCGCTCTGAAAGAGCGCACGCAAATGAAAAACCGAATCATATCCTCGGTTGTTTTCCTCATAATTCTTATGTATTTTTCAATGGGTCATATGATGTGGGGCTGGCCGCTGCCCTCTTTTTTCG
>CAVDRT010000060.1:0-7648 GCA_963611445.1 bacterium | reverse complement strand
AGCCTCCTGCTTATAAAGCGGGTCGGTGACCTCATAGGAATAGGTGAAAGTATCGTCAAAACTTTTCATATTTTCGACTGCGGTGATGAGCGTCATTATTTTTGTGAGCGACGCCGGATATATGACCGTGTCGGAAGCCTTTTCGGCTATTATTGTGTTCTTTGTCGCATTGACGAGAACTGCATACTGTGCGTTGACATCATCACCGAGGGTGACGCAGTTTTCAGCCTTTTGAGGATAACCGCTTTGAGATGTCGTCGTCTCCTCACCCTTTATCTCACCGCTTTGCACATAAGCCTTTTTTGAAGACGGTTTGTCAAAGCAGCGCGGCAGGAGAATAACCCCAAGCAAAACCGCAAGAAGAACAGCCGCAAAAGCATAAACCGTGTTTTTGAATCCCCTTTTCAGTTTGCGCTTTTTCCGCCTGACAGTTCTGCCGGCGGCGGGGACAGTTCTCATATCTTCCCTTGCGCGGGATTCGCTTTTTCTGTAATTATTATTAAATTGTTCGAAAAACTCATCGTTATACTTGACGGACTTTTGGTTTGCGCCCTTAAAATAGTCGATATTCATAACATCGCCCCGATATAAAACTTAATAAGTAACATTATATCATATATAAGGGCCTCTTTCAAACAATTTATTTGCAGACAATTTAATTATTTGTCGAGCAAATATGTCCAGCCGTGAGTGTCTTCAATTTTACCCCACTGAATACCGGTTAAGGTGTCATAAAGCATATGGGTAACTTCGCCTATCTTTCCGCCGTTAACGGTGAATTTTTTATCTTTATAGCAAAGCTCGCCGATCGGTGAAACGACCGCCGCGGTGCCGCAGCCCCACGCTTCTTCAAGCGTTCCGTCATCCATCGCTTTTTCGAGTTCCTCAACGCTCAAAAGTCTTTCGGTAACCTTATAACCTTTATCTTTGAGAACTTCAATGCAGGACTTACGGGTGATGCCGGGGAGAATTGAGCCTGTCAGTTTCGGGGTTATGATTTCGCCGTTTATCTTGAACATAACATTCATAGCACCGACTTCTTCAATATATTTGCGCTCAACGCCGTCGAGCCACAAAACCTGTGAATAGCCTTTTTCTTCGGCACGCTCGCCTGCGCGGTTTGAAGCGGCATAGTTCCCGCCGCATTTTGCATAACCCGTTCCGCCGCGAACGGCTCTGACATCTTCGGATTCAATCATAATCTTAACGGGATTAATTCCCTCTTTATAATAACTGCCGACGGGCGAAGTGATTATGACAAATTTTGCATTGTGGACTGCGTGAACGCCCAAAGATTCGTCATTTCCGAACATAAACGGTCTGATATAAAGCGAGGTGCCTTCCGCCGACGGCGTCCAGTCCTGCTCAAGTTCAACAAATGTTGTGAGGATTTTAAGCGCATCTTCTTCGGGAATCTGCGGAAGGCAAAGGCGCTCTGCGGAATTGTTGAGCCTTTTAATGTTTTCCATAGGTCTGAAAAGCTGAACTCTGCCATCCTTGCGGCGGTAAGCCTTCAAGCCCTCAAAAATCTCGGCTCCGTAATGAAGCACGGTTGACGCCGGATGAATGGAAAGGTTTCCAAACGGCACTATTCTTGCGTCGTGCCAGCCTTTTTCCTTTGAATAATCCATAATAAACATATGGTCGGTAAATGTTTTACCGAATTCAAGGGAAGCGCTGTCCGGTTTCGGCGCGGGATTTTCGGTTTTTGTGATTTTAATATCAATCATCATTTATCACTCCCTGAATAAAACAAAACACACCCGTCTCAACTGCTTGAGACGAGTGTGAAATTCACATCCGCGGTACCACTCAAATTGCAACCCGTAACAAAGGTCGCCTCTTATCGAAATCTGACAATTTCTATGCATTAACGCAGCAATCACGGGAAGCGTCTACTGATATAAACTTTCCGAATATACTTTCGGGCTTCCGGCTCAGAAGTGATGGTTAAGGATAACTGCTGTCGGTTTGCACCAAACACCGACTCTCTGAAAACAGGAACATCCCAACGGTCTTCCTCACTGCCTTTATCATTTTTTGACATTTTACCACCGCGGTTTTTGTTTGTCAAGTGGTTTTTTAATTATTTGCAACTATTTGTGAATATCGGAAATTTTTCACAGCATTTGTGCCGTAAAATTATTTAAAATACCGTGAAAATCACCTTATTCTTCCGAAACAGGTCTGTCTTCCATAATTGCTTTGAATGTTTCGGCGTCGATTTTTTCTTTCTCAAAGAGCATTTTGGCGACTGCGTGAAGTTTATCCATATGCAATTTAAGAATTTCTTCACCGCGTTTATACGCTTCCTCAATAATGCGGTGAATTTCGCTGTCGATTTTGGAATTGACGGACTCGGAGCAGTTTTGAACATGACCGTAATCACGGCCGAGGAACACCTCATCATTTGAACTTGCATAAAGGATAGGGCCGAGTTCCGAACTCATTCCGTATTTAACGACCATATCGCGGGCAATCTTTGTCGCCCTTTCAATATCGTTTGACGCGCCGGTCGAAATATCGTCATTGCAAAGCGATTCGGCGATTCTTCCGCCGAGAAGCATAACAATTTCTTCTTCAAGTTCCTTTTTGTATTTTGAGAACTTATCCTCACTCGGCAACGCTATGGTCACTCCGAGCGCTCTGCCTCTCGGGATAATGCTTATATAATGGATTTCGTCCTGTGTCGGCAAAAAGTAACCCGTGATTGCGTGACCCGCCTCGTGATAAGCCGTTTTCATTTTATCCTTTTCTTTGAGGACCCAACTTTTCTTTTCGGGTCCGCCGATAACTTTAAGAGTCGCTTCTTCAACAATCTCCTGCGTTATGGCTTTAAGCCCTGCGCGAGCCGTGAGAAGTGCCGCTTCGTTAAGCAAATTTTCAAGGTCCGCACCGGTAAATCCCGCGGTGGACTGAGCGATTGTTTTAAGGCTGACATCGGGTGCCAGCGGCTTGCCCCTTGAGTGGACTTTGAGTATCTCTTCCCTGCCCTTGACATCGGGATAATTCACGGTTATCTGACGGTCGAAACGGCCGGGGCGCAAAAGCGCCTTATCGAGAATGTCGGGGCGGTTTGTTGCGGCGATGACGATAACGCCCTCGTTTGCACCGAAGCCGTCCATTTCAACGAGCAACTGGTTAAGGGTTTGTTCGCGCTCATCGTGACCGCCGCCGAGACCCGCTCCGCGCTGTCTGCCGACTGCGTCGATTTCGTCAATAAAAATAATAGACGGAGAATTTTTCTTTGCCTGTTCAAACAAATCTCTGACCCTTGAAGCACCGACACCGACAAACATTTCGACGAAATCGGAGCCCGAAATCGAGAAGAACGGAACTCCCGCTTCGCCGGCAACAGCGCGGGCAAGCAAGGTTTTTCCCGTTCCGGGAGGACCGACGAGCAAAACACCTTTGGGTATTCTTGCGCCGAGGTCGTTAAATTTTGAGGGGGATTTCAGAAAATCGACAATTTCCTGCATCTCCTCTTTTTCTTCATCGGCACCGGCGACATCTGAAAATGTGGTTTTTCGTTTGTCGTCGCTCGGCTTGACCTTCATTTTGCCGAAAGAAAATGTCTTATCGTTGCCCATTCCCGAACTGAATCTGCGCATAACAACGACCCAAAGCACAACCAACGCGACTATCATAATCAGCGTGGGCAAAAGGCTTGCAAGCCACGAAGCGCCGCTTCCTTTTTTATAATCCTGTTTTATTTTATCGGATTCGCTTTTTGCCTCTCTGTTGTGTTCAAGCACAAAGTCGTTCACATCTTCATAGAAAATCTGAGCATTCGCGACATTGTAACGGTATTGTTTGCCGTCCGCGCGCTTTGTATATTGCAATTCGCCGCTGTAAAGATTGAGTTGATATTCCGAAATTTCGTTGTTATAAACCATATCGACAATTTCGTAATATTTGACCCGACTCTTGTTTTGCGTAACGGAAAGACCGGCAATCACGCAAATGATAATAACTATCGGTATTCCGATATACAAAAGCACATTTTTAAGATTTTTGTTCACAGTATATCTCCTTTCGGGAAACGCTTATTCGTATATTTCCCTTTTTAATACTCCCAATACCGGAAGATTTCTGTACTTGCCGTCATAATCAAGCCCGTAACCGACAACAAATTCGTTGGGGATTGATGTGCCGACATAGTCCGCCTTTATATCTGCAATTCTGCGCTCCGGTTTGTCGAGGAATGTGCAAATTCTCACGCTGTTTGCACCGCGGTTTTTGAGCATTCCCACAATTTTCGAAAGAGTGACGCCGGAATCGAGAATGTCTTCGACAATCAAGATGTCATAACCCGACAGGTCCTCCTGCAAATCAAGTTTGATTTTCACAACCCCGCTCGACGCGGTTTTGGTACCGTATGACGACGCAACCATAAAATCGATTTCAAGCGGAAGGTCGATTTCGCGCATAAGGTCGGTCAAAAACACGACTGCGCCCTTTAAAACGCTTACAAGCAAAAGTTTTTTGCCGCGATAATCTTCGGTTATTTGTTTTCCGAGTTTCGAGATAATTTCTTTGATTTTCACTTCATCAAGCAAAACGCAATCAAGATCGCTGTATAAATTCATACTGTTCACACCCCAAAAATTCAGCCTTTACGGCATTCTTCGTTTGTTTATCGATTTTCACGCGCTCGTCGACCCCGAAGCCCTCAACAAGTATCGGGCCCGCATCGTCGGCGACAACGGAAATCCTGCCCCTTTTTTCGGTCGGGATTTTTGCCTCACGCAAGAGTTTTTTGAGTTTTTTGGTCACACCCCGACCCGCAATTTTGATTTTATCGCCCTCAAGGCGGCTCCTCACTGTCAAATTACCACTGATTTTATCATAATCAAATGTGTTTTTTAACAACAAATTGTTAATTTTTTCGCTTTTTTTAAAATTTATTTTCTCAAAACGGACAAACGGACAGTCGCAAGACAAATTTTCGGTATTTATATTATATGAAAAACCCTCTGCCGTTTTTTTGCCGCCGTCCGATTTTTTAATAACCAGTACGCCTTTCGAAACCACAGCCTCAAACCCGTATTTGAGTCCTGTTTTTCCGCCTTTTTTTAAGACAAGTTCGTTTATTTCGGTCACAAAAAAACTGTCGGGCGGCATTTTCACGGTTTCAAGATAATATTTAAAAATCACCCTTTTTCTGATTGACGGGTGGCATTTTGAAAGGTATTCGGCACTGAGCCCGAAACCCGACCGGGAATTTGTTTTGGCGTCGGCGCACGCCATATCGGCGGCATTATCAAGAAAATCATTGTCTTCCTCATTCAAAACACAGGCGTTTGAAACCGTGTTTTCAATTGAAGGATTTATCTTTTTAAGTTCGGGAACAACCCGGAGCCTTATTCGATTTCTCGAATAAGCAACATCTGAATTTGTCGAATCGGTCCTGAATTTCAAGCCTTTTTCGCGGCAATATTCCTCGATTTCCCGTCTTGTGCAAAATATTAGAGGGCGAATTATATTCCCCCTCACTTTGGGGATTCCGGAGAGACCCCGCAGCGCAGCGCCCCTTGAAAGATTGAAAAGAACGGTTTCAAGGTTATCGCTCGCCGTATGCGCCGTTGCGATTTTTCCGCGGCTGACACGCTCTAAAAAGGCATATCTTTCATCTCTTGCCGCAAGTTCCAAACTTTTGTGCTCTTTTTTGGCAATTGTCGGAATATCCGCCGTTTCACAAAAAAGTTCAATTCCGAGTTTAGCACAAAATTCACGCACAAAATCTTCGTCGCCGTCGGCTTCCGCTCCCCTTATTGAGTGATTGAGGTGCGCGGCATACAGTTCAAAACCGAATTCATTTTTGAGTTCCGCAAGCACCGACAAAAGCGCAACCGAATCCGCACCGCCTGAAAGCGCAACAGTGATTTCATTTGTGCCTTCAAGCATTTTATATTGTTTTAAAGCTCTTATAACCTTATTTTTCATTATTCATCAAAATGTGCAACACCTGTAAAGCGTGTATACTGACCGTCCCAATAAAGCGGAACAACACCCGATTCACCGTGGCGGTTTTTGGCAACAATGCACTCTGCTTTGTGTTCATCCGACATAGATTCCGGGTCGGTTTTTTCGGAATCGTAATATTTTTCACGATACAGAAAGAGAACAATGTCCGCGTCCTGCTCGATTGAGCCCGAATCACGAAGATCGGAAAGCGCAGGTTTGTGAGATTTTCCTTTGGCTTCCGTCCCGCGGGAAAGCTGAGCGCAGGCAATGACCGGAACTCTGAGGTCTTTTGCAAGTATTTTGAGATTTCTCGTAATATCCGAAATTTCCTGAACTCTGTTTTCTTTTTTAACCGCCGATTGCATAAGTCCGAGATAGTCGATTATCACAAGGTCGGCAGGCTCGCTCATTCGAAGAAGTTTTGCCTTGATTTCGGGGACCGTTATCGCCGATGTTTCATCAAGATAAATTTTGGCGTCGGCAAATTCCTCGACTGCGTTTCCGAAACGAATGAGTTCCTCGCCGTCAAGTTCGCCCGTTCTGAATTTTTCGCTCTTTATTCCGGCTTTTGAAGAAATCAGCCTTTGCGCCAACTGGTCCCTCGTCATTTCAAGCGAGAAGAAAGCAACCGATTTTTTGGCTCCGAGCGCAACATTGTTGGCAAGATTCAAAGCAAACGAAGTTTTACCCATACCGGGGCGCGCGCCCAATATGATAAGGTCGGATTTGTTAAGTCCCGTTATCATTCGGTCAAGGTCCTCAATCCCCGTCGGTATTCCGATATACTCTTTGCGTGTTTCGGGATTTGCAAGATTTGTGAGCCTGACTATCGTTTCGCTTTTGACGACATCGGCAAGAAGTTCAAGACCCGTGAGTTCTTTTCCTTTGCGTATGTCATAAATTTTTTGCTCGGCGTATTCAAGCAGTCGGTCCGCGTCCTCACCCGCGTCCGATGCCTTGTCTATTATATCCCTTGAAGATGTTATAAGCGTTCGGGTATAATAGCGGTCGCGCACTATGCGCGCATAATTTGTTATATTCGCGGACGACGGGACGCTTTGCATAACCGCCGTCAAATAGTTTCTGGCGCCGACTTCCGAAAACAGGGGGTCGTTCTTGATTTTTTCAAGAATCGTAACTAAGTCTTCGGTTTTCGATTCCATAACCGTTTGGACCAGAATTTCATATATTCTGCGGTTTTGCGGAATGTAAAAATATTCGGGTTTTAAACGGTCAAGCACCTCGTTTATTGAGGGCGGGTCAATCATAATTGAGCCGATAACCGCCTGCTCCGCCTCATTCGAAAACGGCAGTGCGTTTCCCTCAAAGAGATTTCTGTCAATTTCTTTTGCCATAACGGCACCTCATACTGTCTTTTGTGTTTCCTGAATTTTCTTGCGGCGCAAACCGCACAGCAGAAAAATTATTCTTCGACCTTAACGGTGAATTTTGCCGAAACGCCGCTCATGAATTTGATTTCGGCAGCATATTCGCCGTAGTTTTTAATATCTTTAACATCAATTTTCCTGCGGTCGACCTCAATGCCGAAAGCTTTTTGTGCTTCAAGCGCGATTTCTTTTGAAGTCACGGCGCCGAACAGTTTGCCCGAGCCGCCCGATTTTGCGTGAATCACAACAGTTCCGCCCTCAACCTTTGCGGCGTTCTCACGCGCTTTTTTAAG
>CAVDRT010000059.1:0-12043 GCA_963611445.1 bacterium | reverse complement strand
GTATTATTATGTCTTCTTCCCTGCCGAAAAGTCCCCAACATCTTGCGCGTCCCAAAATAACGATTGACACGACTTTTCCGCACGATGTGTCGATTATAACATCACACATCATTCCGATAACCGTGCCGTCCTTTATACATATTACCTGCTTTTCACGCATATCGACCAGTCTGCATTTCATCACATTCACTCCGTTCTGCCCATAAACCGGCGACATTGCGGACATCGCCGACTGTTATGAGTATATGCCGCAAAAAGTTTGATTATTTTTTGCGTTTCGATAAAATAAAACAATCAGGAGAAATTTTTATGAACACATTACTTCACATCTGTTGTGCCCCGTGCTCCGTTATGTGCATTGAAACACTGCGCGGGGAGGGAATCGAGCCGACGGGATTTTGGTACAATCCGAACATCCATCCCGTGACCGAATATCGCGCGCGGCGAAACACACTGACCGAATATGCCGAAAATATAAATATGGAATTGATAAAAATTGACGACTACGGTCTTCGGGAATTTATAAGAGGAATTTATCCCGACCTTGAAAACCGCTGCGGTTATTGCTATGACATACGGCTTGAGAAAGCGGCAAAATATGCCGCAGAAAACGGCTTTTCTTCATTTTCCACAACACTTTTGATAAGTCCTTATCAAAATCACAAACTTATATGCGAAACGGCACAGAAAAAAGCAGAAAAATACGGGATTGAGTTTTTATACAGAGATTTTCGGCCGTTTTTCAGAGAGGGCCAGTCAAAAGCGCGCGAAATGGGATTTTATATGCAAAAGTATTGCGGCTGCGTTTTCAGCGAAGAAGAAAGATATTTGAAACTTCCCAAAAAATAATTTGTCGGTTTGGCTGTATTTTTTGCTGTTTGAATGCAACATTTTCATTGACTTTTATCAACTGATTATTTATAATGATAATGATGATTTTATCTCATAAACTAGCTGAGGTGTTGACTTAATGAAAAAAATTTTATCAGACCAAGAGAAAAGACTCCCTCTTGTAAATCTTGTAACAGCCGGTCTTTTGCTTATATTCTTTGCGCTTATGTTTTTGAAAGAATACACTTTCACAGCCGACGGCAAGACCTACACGCTTTCGCTTTTTGAATATCTTATGTTCCCTGTGAAATACGACCCGTCAAACGCCATATACGGCGGTATTCCTTTCAAGACTTATCTTGAAGACACGCTCACGAGATATTCTTCCTTGGTCGGAACAGCCGACTGGATCAACACCGTTGTCAGAGTTCCTGCCTGGATGTTCTTCTCGGGCACTGTCGGAGCCGTGCTTGCAATCATCTTCAGAAAAAACATCGGCGGAACGGTTTTGCCCACAATCTGGTGCCTGTTCGGACTTATCGGATACCCGATGAGTCAATATCTCCAACTTGGCAAATTCTTTGCCCTGCGCTGTGTATTTGTTGTTGTTATTTCAATAATAATATTTGCAAACTGGGTCCTTTATTTCAAGGAACAACATGCCAAAAAACTTGAAGCAAAACGCCTTGACGCCGAAAGAGACGCCCGTTGGGCTGAAGACCGCCGCCGCGCGGCAGAAGAAAAATCAGCCGCCGACGCTCAATAATTTCAAGGTTTCAGAACACTGGAAATCCCGACTGTTCGTTTTGAACAGTCGGGATTTTTTCGGCTTTTTAATTTAGTTTTGCGCGCCCTGTTTTGCCTTTTCGGCAGCCATTTTTTCCAAAGTTTCTTTTGTCGGGCGTTTGCGCTTTTTCACAACAACACTGTCATATTTCTTTTTGAAAGAAACGCGCCCCACAAATTTTTCTCCGCAGCCCGAACATTCAAACTCGGCGCTGAAAAAGTTTCCGTGGAATTTCCAGGGTGTTTTTCTTTTTGCCTGTCTGCGGCAATTGTCGCATCTGAATTTTAGTTTCGCTTTATCCACAAGCGGGTCGTCTATATCCTTGATGAAATAAGGTTTGAACGAAAGCCTTTGATAAAAGTCGTTCTTCGATGTATCGACCGTTATTTTTTCAAGCAAAGTTTTATCGAAACAGCGCTTAAAAAGTTGGGCTGTCAATGCGCTGTCATCAACCGCGCGGTGAAGTTCGATGTTTTGAATGTCAACACCGAGCATTTCGGCGGCGTGCGCCAATGAAATCTGTGACTTGATTTCCGCGCCGTTTGCGGCAAGTTTTTGTTCCACAAGGCTCTGCGCGTCGGCATAGAGTTTTATAAACGGTATTTCTCCGCTGCCGAACACCGCCCGACAATTATCCACCAACGCATAAATATCCGAATTACTCCAAGACAAGGTAATGTTATCGTCGCCTGCCCATTCGGTGTATTTTTTCACCGCTTCGGGGAACGAAATCCCCGACAGCATTTCTTCGTTTGTGATGTTGGTGAGTTTTTTAAATCTCCCCGAAAGTTTATCGGTGATGTGGGAACGAACAATTTGACTGAATCTGCCCGTTTCGTTCAATTTTTCATCAAGTTTCACAGCGCCGATTTCAATTATTTCATTCAAAAACCCGGCAGAGGCGTCATCATACACCGTGTTCCATTCCAAGTCCATTAAAATATAATTCATAGGTACTTATTTTTTCGCTCTGCTTTCATGTTTCATTCTGAGTTCTTTGCTCAAAATACGCTTGCGAAGACGAATATTGTTCGGAGTGATTTCAACAAGTTCGTCATCTTTGATAAACTCAAGCGACTGCTCAAGGCTCAAAACAGTGTGCGGAACAAGCCGCAAAGCCTCGTCCGAGCCGGCGGCGCGGGTGTTTGTCATTTGTTTTTTCTTGCAGACATTGCAGACAATATCCTCATTTTTCGGGTTTTCGCCGACTATCATACCTTCATAAACAGGCACACCGGGACCGATAAAAAGTCTTCCTCTGCTCTGAGTGTTGAAAAGACCGTAACCCGTGCTTTCGCCCGTTTCGTGCGCAACAATAGAGCCTGTCATACGATTTTCTATATCGCCCTTATACGGCTCATATCCGTCGAAAATATGATTCATAATACCGTTGCCGTTTGTATCGGACAAAAACTGCGAGCGGTAACCCATAAGCCCCCTTGCCGGGATAGAAAATTCAAGGTGGCTGTACCCCGTTTCGCGGGTACCCATATTTTTGATTTCGGCCTTTCTTGAGCCGATTTTTTCCATAACCGCGCCGACATATTCTTCGGGCACTTCAATCATAAGCAATTCCATCGGCTCCAATTTTTTGCCGTCTTCATATTTGTAGATGACGGTCGGCGGAGATACCTGGAATTCATATCCCTGGCGGCGCATTGTTTCAATGAGAATTGACAAATGGAGTTCTCCCCTGCCCGACACTTTGAAAGTATCGGCGGAGTCGGTCTCTTCGACTTTAAGGCTGACATTGGTTTCAACCTCTTTGAAAAGACGGTCGCGCAGATTTCTCGAAGTGACATACTTGCCGTCTCTTCCCGCAAAAGGAGAATTATTTACCATAAAGTTCATTGACACCGTGGGCTCATCAATTTTGACAAACGGGAGCGCCTCGACATTTTCGGGGTCGCACGCCGTTTCACCTATGCTGAGGTCCGGAATACCTGCAATTTCAACAAGTTCACCCGCCTCAGCCGACTGAACTTCAGACTTTTTGAGCCCGTCAAACACAAAGACTTTTGAAATTTTTGCGCGGCGCGTTCCGCCGTCCTTATCACAGACAACCACATTTTGTCCTTGTTTTATAACGCCTCTTTCAATTCTGCCTATTCCTATTCTGCCGACATATTCGTCATATTCAATATTGGAAAAGAGCATTTGGAATGTGCCGTCAACATCATTTTTCGGCGGCTCGATTTCATTCACTATCATATCGAAAAGCGGGCGCAAATCGGTTCCCTTTTCGGCAGGGTCGGAAACGGCATAACCGTCTCTTCCCGAAGCATAAACCACCGGAAATTCAAGTTGATCGTCATCGGCGCCGAGTTCGATAAACAAGTCAAGCACTTCATCGACGACTTCGGCAGGGCGTGCCATCGGACGGTCGATTTTATTGACGACAACAATCGGCTTTTTGCCGAGTGCCAGTGCTTTTTTAAGCACAAAACGGGTCTGCGGCATACAGCCCTCAAACGCGTCCACCAACAGCAAAACACCGTCAACCATTGTCAGAATACGCTCAACCTCACCGCCGAAATCGGCGTGTCCGGGCGTGTCGACAATGTTGATTTTTATATCATTATAAACAACGCTGGTGTTCTTTGAAAGTATGGTAATTCCGCGTTCCCTTTCAAGGTCGTTCGAGTCCATAACCCTTTCTTCGACATATTCGTTTGAGCGGAATGTGCCGCTTTGTTTAAGCATTTGGTCGACAAGTGTCGTCTTTCCATGGTCGACATGGGCAATGATGGCAATATTTCTTAAATTTTTCTGATTACGCAATTTTATCATTCTCTTTTCCTGGATTTTTAAATTTCATACGCTTAAAACCGTTTAATCGATTATATTCGACATATCATAAAGCCCCGGTTGGGCTCCGTCGATAAATCTTGCGGCATTGAGCGCGCCGACGGCAAACACATTTTTCGAATATGCCTCGTGTTTTAGGGTTATGACCTCATCATTTCCGGCAAAGATAACCTCATGTTCGCCGACAATCGTTCCGCCCCTCACAGAGTGAATTCCGATTTCATTTTTCTTCCTTTTTGCCCTTTTTGAATGTCGGTCATATTCATAAACCATACTGTCGGACAGTGTGTGATTTATTTCATCGGCAAGCATAAGTGCCGTTCCGCTCGGAGCGTCCACTTTCTGGTTGTGGTGCATTTCGACAATTTCAATATCAAACGATTCGCCGAGAGCACAAGCGGCTTTTTTTACCAAAGCAGACAACAAATTGATGCCGAGCGACATATTGAATGAGAAAAATATCGGCACTTTTTTTGAAGCGTCGTGAATTTTTTGAATTTGGCGCTCGGAAAAGCCCGTTGTCGCGATGACAACAGGGACGGAATTTTGAGCAGCATATTCCAGCATACCGTCAAGCATTTCGGGGCGTGAAAAATCAATGATAACACTGCCCTTTTTGCCGCTTTTCCCGAGTTCCTTGAAATCTTTGAATATCTCATATCCGCGGTTTGAGCCGACCGCGTCTATTCCTGCGATAATTTCGCAGTTTTCGGTGTTTTCGGCACAATCCGTAACGGCTTTGCCCATTTTGCCGGAAGCGCCGCAAAGAATGATTTCGGTCATTTTAAACATCCCCGATTCCGTTTGAATTTCAGATAAGTCCGAGCTTTTCAAGCTCGCCGCTTATATATTTTTTGTGTTCTTCCGACGCACGCACGAGCGGCATTCTTATTCCGCCCTCGATAAGCCCCATCATATTAAGCGCTTCTTTTGCCATAATAGGATTGGTTTCGCAGAAAAGTGCGTCGATAAATCCCATATATTTTATTTGAAGTTCCGCCGCGCGTTTTGTATCGCCCTCAAAATAGGCGCGGCACATCTCGCAAACTTCGGACGGAACAATGTTTGAAAGAACGGAAATCGTTCCTATTCCGCCGAGCGAAAGAAGCGGCACAGTGACATCATCGTTACCCGAATAAATATCCAATTCATCTCCGCACACAGCGCGGATTTTTGCGGCAAGCGCCAAATTCCCGCTTGCTTCTTTTGTCGCGACTATGTTCGGGTGTTTTGCAAGTTCACGGTAAACCTCCGGTGTTATCGAAACGCCCGTTCTTGACGGAACATTGTAAACTATAAGAGGTAAATCAACATGGTCGGCAATATAATTAAAATGTTTTATAAGACCCGCACCCGTCGGTTTGTTATAATACGGCGTGACCGACAAAATGCCGTCGGCACCGAGTTTTTTCGAACTTTTTGAGGTTTCGACCGAATGAAGAGTATCGTTGCTGCCGGTCCCTGCAATTACCTTGGTTTTTCCGTCGGCATATTCAATAACCTTTTCGATCACTTTCAGATGTTCCTCTATTTTAAGAGTCGGCGCTTCGCCTGTCGTGGCGCACACAATCAAGGCGTCAACGCCTGCCGCAACCTGCCGTTCCACCAAAACTTTGAGCGCGTCATAATCCACCGAATAATCGTCTTTCATCGGTGTGACAAGAGCAGTTCCGCACCCTTTAAAGATTCTCTTCTTCATAGCAGTTCCCCCCGTTCAAAAGTGTATTCAGTCCATATATCCTTTTGCTGCAAGCAGTTCCGCCAAAAGCACGGCGCCGCCTGCGGCACCCCTTAAGGTGTTGTGTGACATACAGACGAATTTGTAATCATACTGGGTATCCTCGCGCAGTCTTCCGACCGAGATTGCCATTCCGCCCTCAAGGTCGCGCTGAAGTTTGGTTTGCGGCAAATTGTCCTCTTCAAAATAGTTGAGGAACTGTTTCGGCGCGTGCGGAAGTTCGAGTTCCTGCGGAACACCTTTGAATTCGTTCCAAATTTTGATGATTTCTTCTTTTGTAGGTTTGTTTTGGAATTTCACGAAAACCGCCGCCATATGTCCGTCCGAAACCGGAACACGGAGACACTGTGCGGTGAATTCGGGTTTTTCGGCGTCGACAATTTTGTCGCCCTCAATCTTACCCCAGATTTTAAGCGGCTCTTTTTCCGATTTTTCTTCTTCGCCGCCGATAAACGGAATTACATTATCAACAATTTCAGGGAATGTTTCAAAGGTTTTTCCGGCACCCGAAATCGCCTGATAGGTGCAGACAAGCGCTTTATCCACACCAAAGCGGGAAAGCGGGAAAAGCGCCGGTACATAACTTTGGAGCGAACAGTTGGATTTAACGGCGATAAATCCCCTTTTTGTGCCGAGGCGTTTTCTTTGCGCTTTTATTATCTCGATGTGTTCGGGGTTTATTTCGGGGATAACCATCGGAACATCGGGTGTGTGACGGTGGGCGCTGTTGTTTGAAATAACGGGACATTCCTTCTTGGCGTACATTTCTTCAAACGCCTTGATTTCGTCCTTTTTCATATTCACGGCACAGAAAACAAAATCAACCATAGATGTGATTTTATCAATATCCTCGGTCGCATTCATAATGACCATATCTTCCATATTTTTCGGAATGGGTGTTTTCATCGCCCAATGAGAGCCGACGGCTTCTTTATAAGTTTTTCCGGCGCTCCTTGCGCTTGCGGCAAGCACCGTGACATTAAACCACGGGTGATCCTGAAGCAAAGTTGCAAAACGCTGACCGACCATACCGGTTGCCCCTATTATACCGACATTGTATTTTTTCAAAATATCCACAATCCTTTCAATTTAAACAAATTGTCAAAAAACCTCAAATCAGTTATTCGATTTGTAAAAAAACATTGAAATATAACCTTAAAAATGATACCATTATAGCCGTGGATTGTCAAACGATTTTCTTAAATAATATATGTAAACACGGTGATTGTTATGAAAAAAAGCGATTTTTACTATGATTTGCCCGAAGAATTGATTGCTCAAACGCCGACAGAGCCGAGAAATCATTCGCGTCTTTTGGTGCTTGACAAAAATTCGGGGCACATAGAACACAGGCATTTTTACGACCTGAAAGAATATTTAAACCCCGGCGACTGCCTGATACTCAACGACACAAGGGTTTTGCCGGCACGCCTTTTCGGAACGAGAGAAACCGGTGCCGTTGTTGAATTTGTGCTTTTAAAATGCCTCGGTGCAAACCGCTGGGAATGTCTCGCGGGGCCGGGCAGGAAAGCAAAACCGCAGGACCGCTTCACTTTTTCCGACGATTTGAAAGCCGAAATTCATTCGGTCACCGAAACGGGCAACCGCATTGTGGATTTTGAATATTCGGGCAATTTCTATGAAATACTCGACAAAATCGGACAAATGCCGCTGCCGCCGTATATCACTGAAAAATTAAAGGACAAAGAGCGTTATCAAACCGTTTATTCCCATGAGCCCGGCTCCGCCGCAGCGCCCACGGCAGGACTTCATTTCACCGAAGAAATGCTTGAAGACCTCAAAAAAAGCGGCATTAACATCGGCTATGTGACGCTTCATGTGGGGCTTGGCACTTTCAGACCGGTAAAGGTAGACGACATTGAAAAACATATAATGCACACCGAAAGTTATCACATTCCGAAATTGACCGCCGACCTTATAAACGAGACGCGCAAAAGCGGCGGCCGTGTTATCTGTGTCGGTACCACTTCGTGCCGCACGCTTGAAAGCGCCGCACAAAAAAACGGCGGCATTTTTTCGGAATGCAGCGATGACACGGGAATTTTCATTTATCCGGGTTACAAATTTCTTGCGACGGACGCGCTGATAACCAACTTCCACCTGCCCGAAAGCACGCTTATAATGCTTGTTTCGGCATTTGCGGGATATGAAACGACAATGGAAACATACAAAACCGCAGTTCGCGAAAAATATCGCTTTTTCAGTTTCGGCGATGCGATGTTTATTCACTGATAAATCAACAAGAGAGAGGAAAAATTATGTACACCCTCATCAAAACAGAAGGCAAAGCGAGAAGAGGAACTTTCAAAACGGTTCACGGAACGGTTGAAACACCGGCTTTTATGAATGTTGCAACAGCGGCGGCGATAAAGGGTGGAATTTCGGCGCACGACCTCAGGGAACTCAATTGTCAGGTTATGCTTTGCAACACTTATCATCTGCATTTAAGACCTGGCGACCGCGTCGTGAAAGACCTCGGAGGGCTGCACAAATTCACAGGCTGGGCAGGACCGATTTTGACCGACAGCGGCGGTTTTCAGGTCTTTTCGCTCGCGTCTCTCAGAAAAATCGAAGAAGAGGGCGTGACATTCAATTCGCATATTGACGGCAAAAAGATTTTTATGGGACCGGAAGAAAGTATGACCATTCAGTCAAACCTCGGCTCGACAATTGCAATGGCGTTTGACGAATGTGTTGAAAACCCTGCGGAATACGGCTATGCAAAACAGTCGTGCGAGCGCACTGTCAGGTGGCTTATGCGCTGCAAGAAAAAAATGGCGGAACTCAACGCCTCGGGCAACGCCGTGAACCCCCATCAACTTTTGTTCGGAATAAACCAGGGTGCGACATTTGAAGATTTGCGCTTTGAAAATATGAAAAGAATCGCTGAACTTGACCTTGACGGTTATGCGATAGGCGGTCTCGCGGTCGGTGAACCTGCACCCGAAATGTACAGAATAATCGAAGTTGTGGAAGAAGCAATGCCCCAAAACAAAATCAGGTACCTTATGGGCGTCGGAACTCCGGTTAATATTCTCGAAGCAGTCGCACGCGGGGTTGACCTTTTCGACTGCGTTATGCCGAGCAGAAACGCACGGCACGGCCATCTTTTCACGAGCGAGGGAATAATCAACATCAACAATGCAAAATACGAACGCGACGACTCCCCCATTGACAGGAATTGCGGCTGCCCCACCTGCCGAATGTATTCGAGGGCGTATTTAAGGCATCTTTTGAAGGCAGGCGAAATGCTTGCCGGAAGGCTTTTGGTCCAGCACAATCTCTATTTTTACAATAACCTGATGACCGACATACGCCGAGCGCTCGACGAGGACAGATTTGATGAATTTTACCGTGAAAAGCGTGAAATCTACGGAAAAAGAATATAATGTACCGCAAAAACGGCAAAATTAACAATTTATTCTTGATTTTCGGGTATTTTAAGTGTAAAATACTACCTATGATAATTTGGAGGTAAAAACAATGGATGCATTACTTTTGGCAGCTGACAAAACTTCGGCTCAAGGCGGAAGCAACTGGATTATGATAGTTTGGTTGGTCCTCCTGGTCGCGATGTTCTACTTTTTGCTTATCAGACCGCAGAAAAAGCAAAAGAAAGCCGAACAGGAACTCAGAGACAGCATAACAATAGGCGATGAAATCGTCACAATCGGCGGATTTTACGGCAAAATAGTTGCTGTTAAAGATGACAGTTACATCATTGAATCAACCGTTGACCACTCAAAGCAGAGAATTCTTAAAACCGCTGTTCAGACCAACAACACCGTTCACGCAGAGGCCGCGGCGGCAGAGAAAAAAGACGATAAAAAAGCCGAAAAAAAGGCAAAGAAAGCCGATAAATAAAATCTGACGGTAATATGCACCCCCGTCCGCTGAATATAAATTAGCGGACGGGGGTATTTTTATGACAAAACAAAATGAAAACTCATCTTTCAAAAACATTGCAATGCCCGTGATTTGGGGCATTGTCACGGCAGCAGCAGCAACGCTTATCATAATATGCGCGGCGGCTTTTCTTATTTCCGCCGTCGGAAAAGGGATAGGCGCCGCGGTCTATATCGCACCTGCCGCGCTCACAATCGGCGGCTTTCTCGGAGGACTTATTGCGGCAAAAAAAGCAAAGAAAAACGGGCTTTTAAACGGAGCGGCGGTCGGTGCCCTGCTTTTTTTAGTCATTGCCGTTTTATCCTTAGCCCTGACCGACACAGGCATAAGTTATATTTTTTGGATAAGATTCGGGATTTGTGTGCTTTCTTCGGCGCTCGGCGGAATATTCGGAGTCAATTCCTCAAAAAAACCTTATTGAGCCGCGCAAACTCTCTCTGAGGACGGTGAATTCCGATAAAATGCTGTTTGTTTTTGCGTGAGTTTCGGCGCGGTGAGTGAGATTTTTCTGCCGTGCAGAGTATTTTATTATTAAAGTCCGCCGACAGATATAGCGATTTTCGCAAAAACACTGGACTTTTTTTGAGAGGTGTTATATAATAATACTCATACTGAATTCTTCTCAAAAAGGAGCGTTAAAATGAAAGTATTATTAAAAACTTCTTCGCTTTTGCTGGCTCTCATTCTCGCGTGCGCCTGCTTTGCCGGCTGCCATGTAAAAAACGAGACCGCAATCACAATCGGCGAAATCAAAATCAAATCAAGTACATATTCCTGCGCGCTCACACAGGCCTATCAGGAAGGTATTTCAAAAGTTGAAGAAGAGGAATCCGCCAAAGAAAGCAGCGAACACAATCACAGCGACGGCTATATGAAAGAGAAAATCGGCAAAAAATCTTTCGGTGATTGGGTTAAAAACCGCGCAGATGAAATCTGCAAAGAATATGCGGCGGTTTATACACTTGCAAAAACCAACAAAATAAGTCTTTCGGACGACGAACTTTCACAGATTTCTCAGACCGCTGAATATTATTGGACAAACTACGGTCTCGAAGAACTTTACGGCAGTTTGGGCGTTTCAAAAGATACTTATGAGGGCTTTATGGGTTACACCTCGCTTAAAGAAAAAGTTTTCACCACGCTTTACGGCGAAAACGGCTCCAAAGCGGTTGACAAAGCAGAGGTCACAAGCACCCTCTATTCACAGCACAACACCGCCGAAATCCTCAAAAAGACTTTCAGTGACGGCGAATCTGCCGATGATGTCAAAGCGCAATATCAGGGCTATGTTGACCGCCTGAACGCAGGCGAAAGTTTCAAATCGATTTATTGTGAAGTGAACAACACAACCGAAGAGGAACTTGACGAACAAATGGCATCTTATGCCGCTTCGGACTCCGAGCAACCCGCAAACTCACTTGAACAGGTTGTGGGCTCCGTCGGGACCGATTATGAAAACGACCTTTTTGATACCGTCAAAAATCTTGAAGTCGGACAGGCAACCCTTTATTCCGACGATTCTTATTGCGCCGTTATCGTCAAAACCGATATAACAAAAGACGATTATTATAAAGACAATCTTTACAACTCGGCGCTTCGTTACCTTAAGGGCGACGAATACGACAAATTGATTGAAGACACATATAAAGCGCTTGACTTCAAAGAAAGCAAATATGCAACACGCCGCTTTAAGGTTAAAGATGTCAACGAGCAGTATATGAAAATCCAAGAAGAGAACTCCAGCCAGCAATCATCAACCAATCAGTAAATTCTCTAATAAGGACACCAAAGGCTTGAACGCATAAATCGTTCAAGCCTTTTTATTTTCAGAAATTATATTGAAAATCGGAAAATTCAACCGAAATATTTTTATCTTTAAAAACAAATTTCTGCGGAAAACCGTCCACCCTGAACTGCAATTGATATTTACCCTCACTGCACGAGCCCGAAAC
>CAVDRT010000058.1:0-5488 GCA_963611445.1 bacterium | reverse complement strand
GATTTTGTGAACAACCGAGGCGGCTGTTATCCCCTCATATGAATCTTTTTTCAAAAATTTCATTCTGGCGGGGGTGTTATAAAACAGGTCTCTCACCACGATTGTTGTGCCCGCGGGGCAGCCTGCCTCTTCAAACGCGGTTTCTTCGCCGCCCGCAAGGCAATATCTCGTGCCGACGGTCTCGTTTTTCGAGCAGGTCAGAATTTCTGTTTTTGAAACGGCGCAGATGGACGCGAGCGCCTCGCCCCTGAATCCGAGCGTGAGGATATTGTTAAGGTCGTTTTCGGTTTTGATTTTGCTGGTCGAATGGCGCAAAAACGCCTTTTTGACATCGTCCTTTTCAATGCCGCAGCCGTCGTCGCTCACCCTGATGTAACTCACGCCGCCGCGCTTTATTTCAACCGTTATGCGTCGGGCGCCCGAGTCGATTGAATTTTCAACAAGTTCTTTGATGACCGACGCAGGGCGCTCAACAACTTCGCCCGCCGCAATAAGTTCCGAAATTTCTTTCGGCAGAACATTTATTTTCGGCACTCTTTCCACCTCGTTTCTCACGGCGTTTCCGCCGAATTGTTTAAATGTGTTTTTGCTGTTTTATGATAAACTTTCTTTTGCCTTGCCCACAATTTCATAGAGTTTTGACATCGCTTCAATCGGGGTTAGGGTGTTGACATCAATGCGGCTGATTTCTTCGGCGAGTTCGCGGTCCGCCGTCTGTGTGCCGCCGCTTGTTTCAAAGCGGGCGGGCGCTCTTTCGGGCAGAGCCGCAGCTCCGCTGCCGTTTTCCATACCCGAGAGGATTTCTTTCGCTCTTTTTATTACATCATCGGGTATCCCCGAGAGTTTCGCAACTTCGACGCCGTAACTTTCGTCGGCTCCGCCGCGCACAATTCGGCGCAGGAAAGTGATGTCGTCACCGCGTTTTTTAACAGCGATATTATAATTTTTCACACCCTCAAGTTCGCCTTCAAGCACGGTCAGTTCGTGATAATGGGTTGCGAAAAGCGTTTTTGCCCCGATTTTATCTTTTGCCGAAACATATTCAAGCACGGCGCGCGCAATGCTCATTCCGTCATAGGTTGAAGTTCCGCGCCCGATTTCATCAAGTATTATAAGGCTGTTTTTTGTGGCTTTTTCGAGAATATCGGCAACTTCACTCATTTCAACCATAAAGGTTGAGCGTCCGGTCATCAAATCGTCCGACGCGCCGATTCGGGTGAAAATGCTGTCCGCAATGCCGATTTCGGCGTGCGACGCCGGAACAAAGGAGCCGATCTGCGCCATCAGAACAATCAGCGCAACCTGGCGCATATATGTCGATTTTCCCGCCATATTGGGTCCGGTTATTATCGCGCAGCGGTTGTCGCCGTTATCGAGCAGTGTGTCGTTCGGAACAAAGGGCGAATCGGTCATTTGTTCGACAACAGGGTGTCTGCCGCCCTCGATTTTGATAATTCCCTCGGTGTTCATAATCGGTCGGCAATAGTTATTAAGGCTTGCAACATAGGCAAGCGAGCAAAGCACATCAGCCCTTGCAACGGCTGTGGCTGTCGTCTGAATTCTTGCGAGTTGGTCGGCGACTTTTTTTCTTATATCGGTAAAAATCTCGTATTCAAGCGTCACGCGGCGCTCTTTTGCACCGAGAACGCGCGCTTCGAGGTCTTTGAGTTCGTCTGTAATGTAACGCTCGCAGTTGACAAGCGTTTGTTTTCTTATGTATCGGTCGGGAATTTTGTCTTTGTTCGAGTTTGAAACCTCAATATAATAGCCGAAAACCTTGTTGTATCTGACCCTGAGGTTTTTAATTCCCGTGAGTTCTTTTTCTTTTTCTTCAATTTTGGTGATAAAGTTTTTGCCCGAGGAATAATCGTTGCAGAGAAGCGACAACTCTTCGTTATATTCGGGTCTTATAACTCCGCCCTCTCTCACCGTGACGGGCGGCTCGTCGACAATCGATTCGTTGATGAGTTTGTAAACATCATCAAGCGTGTCAAGCGAATTTTCAAGTCTTCTTAAAAGTGTGGAATCAAGGCAAGACAATACCTGTTTGAGACCGGGCAGTCTTTCAATCGTGTTTGCAAGCGAGCGCAGTTCGCGGCCGCCTGCGGTGCCGTAGACAATTCGGGTCATAAGCCGTTCAATGTCCGCAATTCCCGAAAGCGATTCACGCATTTCGGCAAGGAAAACAGGGTTGTCCGCGAGTTCTTCAACTGCGTCGTGGCGGTTGTGTATCGACGCTTCGTTCATAAGCGGTGCTTCAACCCATTTTCTTATCATTCGCCGCCCGAGCGAGGTCCTTGTTTTGTCAAGAACACCGAGAAGCGAGCCTTTTTTCTCACCGCCGCGCATTGAAGCGACAAGTTCCAGATTGCGAATGGCGGTCATATCAAGGTGCATATATTGGTGTTCTTCGTATATATCCACCCGACGGACTCTTTCAAGTCCGCTCATCTGTGTGCGCGAAAGGTATTTAAGCGCAGCGGCAACCGCAAAAACCGCCGCCGAACTTTCGGGCAGACCGATTTTTTTGAGGTTTTCGGCGCGCAGCCTTATTCTGAGGTCGAGCACGGGTGTTTCGGAATCGAAACAGTCCGCTGCCGATTTGGTCAGCGCGCAGTCGGTGCGCGAGCAAAAATCGGCAACTTCTTTGTTTTTTTGGTTTATGATGAGTTCTTTCGGGCGGTATCTTCCGAGTTCGCTCACGATTTTTTGACCGATTTCGTCCGAATTGAGTTCCGTTCCGCAGACATAGCCCGTCGACGCGTCGACAAAGCAAAGTCCCGCACGGTTTTTGTCGATATACACCGCGGCGAGATAGTTGTTTTCGGATTCGTTGAGCATACTGTCTTCAATTACCGTGCCGGGGGTGATGACCCTCACAATGTCGCGCTTGACAAGCCCTTTTGCCGCGGCGGGGTCTTCGGTCTGTTCGCATATCGCAACATGGTAACCTTTTTGGATAAGCCTGCCTATGTATGCTTCGCAGCTGTGGTAGGGAACGCCGCACATCGGCGCGCGCTCTTCCAAACCGCAGTCTTTTCCGGTCAATGCCAAATCAAGTTCTTCAGACGCAACTTTTGCATCGTCGAAAAACATTTCATAAAAATCTCCCAAACGGAAGAAAAGAATACAATCCTCGTGCTTTGACTTGATTTCTTTATATTGTCTCATCATCGGCGACAGACCTTTTTGCGCCATTTTACCACCCCATAACGCCGCCCGAACTTTTCCGTCGGGCGGCTGAACCTTTGTGTTTTTTAATCAATCAGTGGCAACCGCCGCAGGTGCTGCAACTGCCCGAGCAGGAATGTTCTTCATAGGTTGCGGTTTCGGGGTCTTCGCCGTTAAGGATAAGTTCCAAAAGACCGTAAACCTGTTTCACAACATCGTCAAGTTCTGTTTTTGCGGTGTTGTAATCGGTCATTTCCTTGCTTCTCATAATTTCGCCGTAAAGTGTGCGGAGTTTCTCGTTGTCGGCTTTGATTTTTTCTTCGTCTTTCTTTTCAGCCTGCATAGCCTCGTCGAGATTCATTCTTGTGAGGTTGAAATCGCCGATAAGTTTCTGAAGTTCGGCAGATTCATCGTTTGCCTTTTTTGCGGCAGTGAAATTTTTGAATCTTTCATCGGCTTGAATCGCTGCGCCGAGTTCTCTTGTGAGTTTGATGATTTTTTCCATTTTTGTTCCTCCGAATATTCGAAATATTTTTTGTATCGGGCAAAATTTTAAACGATTTCACCCTTTAAAACACCGTCAAAAGCAGTGATTTTAACTGTTTTAAAAGTTCCGACCGCCGATTCGTCACCCTCAAAATCCACGGCGGCGTATCCGTCGCTGCGGCCTGAGAGAAGCCCCTCGCGCCGCTCGCTTTTTTCGCAAAGCACCCTGACTGTTTTGCCGACCAACGCGCGGTTTATATCGTCCGAAATTTGCTCCTGCGCTTTGAGCAGTTCGGAAAAACGGCGGGATTTTTCGGCCCTCGGCGTCGGGTCGTCTATAACGGCGGCGGGAGTGCCTGTCCGCTTTGAATAAATAAATGTGAAAAGCGAATAATATCCGACTTCTTTGATAAGGCTGACGGTTTCACGGAACTGTTCATATGTTTCTCCGGGAAAACCGACGATTATGTCGCTTGTCAGTTGAATATCGGGCATAAGTTCTTTCGCTTTTTTGACAAGGGCGAGGTATTGCTCCCTTGTGTAACGGCGGTTCATTCTTTTGAGAATTTCGCTTGAGCCGCTTTGAACTGGCAAATGCAGGTGGCGGCAGACCTTTTCACATTCCGCCATTGTTTTGAGCAGTTCTTCCGTGCAGTCTTTCGGGTGCGAGGTCATAAATCTTATTCTGAAATCGCCGTCAAGGGCGTTGAGCCTTCTCAAAAGTTCGGGGAATGTGATTCCGCCGTTGTAGGAGTTGACATTTTGCCCGAGCAGCGTGATTTCTTTCACGCCGTTTTCTATAAGGTTTTTCACTTCCGCCTCAATTGCCTGCGGTTTTCGCGAAACCTCTCTGCCGCGAACATAAGGCACAATGCAGTAAGTGCAGAAATTGTTGCAGCCGCTCATAATCGGCACCCACGCTCTAAACGGCACATCGCGGCTGACGGGCGCGCCCTCGGCAATCGGGTTGTCGTTTTCGGATATGTTGAAAACGCGTTTTTTCTCGGTTAGCCTGCGGTATATAAGTTCGGGCAGGCGGTGGCGCACAAAAGTGCCCATAACAATGTCGACAAAGGGGTAACTTTGCTTGATTTTCTCGGTCACGGCAGGCTGCTGAACCATACACCCCGTGACGCAAAGCATCATATCGGGTCGGGCTTTTTTGATGTTTTTGAACGAGCCGATATTCCCGAAAACTCTGTCTTCGGCGTGTTCTCTGACAGCGCAGGTGTTGAAAATGACAAAATCGGCGTTTTCTGCCGAATCGGTGAGTGCATAACCCATTGCTTTGAGGATTCCTTTAATGCGCTCCGAATCGCTCACATTTTGCTGGCAGCCGAAAGTTTCAACTGCCGCCGCCGGTGTTCTGCCGTATTTTTTTAAAAGCAGTTTCCGAACTCTGTCGCTGTAAGCCGACTGTTCGTCCGCCGCCGAAGTATCGATTTTTGCATTGTTTTCGAAAAACAAAAGGTGCGTCCCCCAATAACATTAGTTTATCAATTTATTATACATTAAATACGCTCCTTATTCAAGAAAAAATCCTGCCGTTTACAGGTTTTTACGGTTTTATAATATGTGCGAAAGGTAAAAGCCTCAACAGTGCGTAAGGTTATTGCCTTTCGCACATTGTTTTTTTGGTCGAAAAACGGAAAGGAGGGAAACCTTATCACTTGCAAATATTTTACCTACGAGGATAGGAAACATTTTGAGGAACAGTACAACGCAGGTGCAGCCCTGCCGGATATTGCGGACACACTCGGCGTGCATTATGACTTTCAAAAAGTAATGTATGAAAGCTGCCAAAAGTACGATGTACCTTTTGCCCTGGCTT
>CAVDRT010000057.1:0-5747 GCA_963611445.1 bacterium | reverse complement strand
TCACGGTTTCGCATTGCAGATTCAGACCAACCTGCTCAAACTATGCAATCGAGGCTTTGGAAAAAAGAGGATTTTTTGTGGGTTTGGCGCTCGCCGTTTGGCGTGTTTTGCGCTGCAATCCGTTTAACAAACATTGCGGGTGGGACCCGGTCCCCGAAAAGCCGCGCAAAAAATAATTTCTCAGGATTGGAGAAAACAAAATGAAAATAATAGGTGTGCCGTTAAGTTATGTGCTTGACTGGCTTATGTCACTTTTTAACGATAATTTTGCTCTTGCCGTTCTCGTTTTCACGGTGTTCGTCAACCTGGTTATGCTGCCGTTGTCGATAAAATCGCAAAAATCGACCGTAAAACAGGCAAAACTCAGACCCAAACTTGAGGTGCTTAAGCAAAAATACGGCGACGACCGTCAAAAAATGGCAACGGCTCAACAGGAACTTTACGCCAAAGAGGGCGTCTCTCCGGCGGGCGGCTGCCTTCCGCTCATTGTCCGTCTTTTGTTCTTAATGGGTGTTTATGAGGTTGTCAGAAAACCGCTCACCTATATATTCAGATACAATGTTGCAAGTGAGGCGCTTGCAAAATTCGGAAAAGAAGAAATCAAGGTCCTCAATAGCATCGTCAAAGGCGCGGACGGTATAACGAAATATTTCAGCGCCGAACAGATAGCCGAGGTTAAAAACCGTTTCTCAAGTTTTGATTTTCTCGGAATAAATCTCACCGAAACCCCGAATTTCAGTTGGGATTTCAGCAATTTCAAACCCATTTGGTGGATTCCGATTTTGGCATTCGCCGCCGCAATGCTCAACAGCGTTGTTATGCTCATAATAAACAAAAAAGCAAACCCCGACCAGCCGAATATGGCGGGAATGATGCTCACAATGCCGATAATTTCTCTCATAATCGCATTCGGACTTCCGGGTGCCGTTGGATTTTATTGGATATGCTCAAGCATTGTTTCGGGTGTTATACAGGCATTTGTTTCGCTTTATTACAATCCTAACCGTCTTATGGCGGCAGACCGTCTCAAAACTCTTTCAAAGCGGAATGAATATGAAAAAGCAAAAAAGTCACGCGGATAATCCGTTTTTGATAAGAGGAGGACAATCATTTTGATAATAGAAGCATTCGGAACTGCCGAAACAGTTGATGAGGCAAAGGAAAATGCCGAAATTCTTCTGAAAGCAGAGAATAAAATCAGAGATAATGAAGAAATAAATTTTGAAATAGTCGAAATGCCGAAAGCGAAAATTTTCGGCTTTTTGGGCGGAAGACTTGCAAAAGTCAGGGTATATGTTGAAAGACCCGATGTGAAAGAACGCAAAAAAGGCGTTGCTTCAAAACCTGCGGCAACTTCGCCTGCCGAAAAAAAGCCATCTGCATCCAAGCAGAAAAGCGCAGCAAAATCGGTTGAAAAAACCGCAAATGCGGCAAAACCGCAAACTGCTGCCGCTGATGTCGGCGAAACCGACGCTGTTAAAAAGCCGGGCGTTCCGGCAGAAAACCTTGACCCGTCTTCAAGGGCAGGCAAAGCCGCCGCATATCTCAAGGCGGTTTTGGCTCAACTCGGCTGCACCGACGCACGCCTTACGGTTGTCGAAAACGAAGATTCGGCAGAAATCGACATTGAGGGTGAACACCTCGGCATTGTCATCGGAAGAAGGGGCGAAACGCTTGATGCACTTCAGTATCTCACCTCTCTCTCGGCAAATGTTAAAGGCGCGGGTTACTACCGCGTTGTAATAAATATCGGCGATTTCAGAGGCAAACGCGCCGAATCACTTAAAGGACTCGCTCACAAAATCTCAAGACAGGTTTTGAGGACAGGCAGAAGCCGCTCCCTTGAGCCGATGAATCCTTATGAAAGAAGAATTGTGCACACGGCTGTTCAGGAAATAGACGGTGTTTATTCAAAATCAATCGGCGAGGGTGCGAGAAGACATATTATCATCTCGCCCGAAAACCCCGTGCGTCGTCCGCGCAGGACGGAAGCCGCGGCAGGTGCCGCAGGGGCAGCCGAAACCCACAAAAAAACAGACGCTGAGAACTTGCCGCTTTACGGCAGAATAGATAAGTAGTTTTGTATTCCCACAGGCAAGGTCTATCCGAAAATAGATTTGTCTGTGGGTTTTTTAATAATATTAAAAAGGTGCTTTATGAATATAAATGTCGGTGACAGATTGATAATGAAAAAAAACCACCCGTGCGGCTCAAACACTTTTTTGGCGCTCAGGGTCGGAATGGACTTTAAACTCAGGTGTGAGGGCTGCGGCCACGAAATTATGGCGTCGCGCGCCAAAATTGAAAAACGCATTAAAAAAATCATTCCGAAATCAGAGGATTAGGCTCGGCTCTCGCCGACCGAGGGTTGCTTGGGTCGGCTTTTGATGGGTGAGTGTCGGCGTAAAGTGTTCGACAGGGTTGCGCTGACCGATTGCCGAGCGTTTGCCGTGCGCTGAAATTTGCCGAAAAAACAAGGTGAAAGGAGAGAAAACCATGCTCGAAAAACTCAAATCGGTTGAAGACCGTTTTGAAGAAATATCTCTGAAGCTTTCCGACCCGCTTGTCGTTTCCGACCAGGAAACATTCAAAAAACTTATGAAAGAACACAAAAATCTTGACCCGATAGTATCAAAATTCCGTGAATATAAGGCTGCAAAAAAGAGCGAGGCGGAAGCCAAAGAACTACTCGGCGACGGTAATATCGATAAAGATTTCAAAGAACTTGCGGAAGAAGAACTTCGCAATGCTCAAAAAACCGCCGAAGAATGTGAAGCGGAACTCAAAATTCTTCTTTTGCCCAAAGACCCGAATGACGACAAAAATGTAATTGTCGAAATCAGGGGCGGCGCCGGCGGGGAGGAAGCGGCGCTTTTTGCGGCGTCGCTCACCAGAATGTATACAATGTATGCCGAGGCAAACCGTTGGAAAACCGAAATCGTCAGCGTGAACGAAACGGGGCTCGGCGGATATAAAGAAATCAGTTTTATGATTGAGGGCGAGGGCGTTTACTCCAAACTTAAATATGAAAGCGGAGTTCACAGGGTGCAGCGTGTGCCCGAAACCGAAACTTCTGGCAGAATTCACACTTCAACCGTAACGGTGGCAGTGCTGCCCGAAGCAGATGAAGTCGAACTTGAGATAAAACCCGAAGATTTGCAAATCGACACTTACCGCTCAAGCGGTGCAGGCGGTCAGCATGTCAATAAAACCGAATCGGCAATCAGGGTGACCCACTTGCCGACGGGAACAGTGGTTGAATGTCAGGACGAGCGCAGCCAGCACAAAAACCGCGAAAAGGCACTCAAAGTGCTCCGTTCAAGGCTTTATGACCGAATGATGGAAGAACAAACCGAGAGCATCGCGTCCGACCGCCGCGCGCAGGTCGGCACGGGAGACCGTTCGGAGAGAATAAGAACTTACAATTTTCCGCAGGGCAGGGTGACCGACCACAGAATCGGGCTCACCCTTTATAAAATCGAACAAATAATGAACGGTGATATTGATGAGATTATCGACGCGCTCACAACATATTACCGTGCCGAAATGTTGAAATCAGGCGCAGAAGAATGAAAACTTTAAGATTAAATGCAAGAAAGCCCGAACAGGCGGCGGACGCCGTTAAAAAAGCAGGCGAAATTTTAAAAAACGGCGGGCTTGTCGCAATCCCGACCGAAACGGTCTACGGTCTCGGCGCCGACGCGCTTAACGAAAAGGCGGTTGCCGATATATTCAAAGCCAAGGGCAGACCGAACGATAATCCGCTTATTGTGCATATAAGCCGCATTGAAATGCTTAAAAACCTCGTGAGGAAAATCCCCGAAAATGCAAAACGCTGTGCCGAGCGCTTTTGGCCGGGTCCTTTCACAATGGTGCTGCCGAAATCCGAAATCATACCCGATGCCGTCAGCGCAGGGCTTGACACCGTTGCTGTCAGAATGCCTGCCGAAAAGGTCACACGGGATATAATCGATGCAGCGGGTGTGCCGATTGCGGCGCCGTCCGCCAATCTTTCGGGTCTTCCGAGCCCCACCACGGCGGAACATTGCCTGCACGACCTCGACGGCGTTGTCGACGCGGTCGTTCTGGGGAATGATTGCTCGGTCGGAGTTGAATCAACGGTTGTGAGTTTTGCGGTCACCCCGCCGAGGCTTTTGCGCCCGGGCGGCGTAACACCGGAGCAACTGCGGGAAATAATCCCCGATTTGGTGATAGACAAAGCGGTCCTCTCCGAGCCCGAAAAAGGCGCGGCGGTGGCAAGCCCCGGGATGAAGTATAAACATTATTCGCCGAAAGCGCATGTTATAATGATTGAGGGCAGCCGTGAAAAATTTATTGAATTTGTTAACAAAAATACCGATGACGGGGTCTATGCTTTGTGTTATAATCAAGATGAAAAGTTCTTGAAAGTCCCCTCAATTCCCGTGGGGGAAGACGACAAGGCTTGCGCCGAGCATATTTTCGCCGCACTTCGCGAACTTGATGAAAAGGGCTGCCGCCTTTGTTATGCAATTGCGCCGCCGAAATCGGGCGTCGGACTTGCAGTCTATAACCGCCTTATAAGAGCGGCGGGGTTTGAAGTTATAAATTTGGAAGATAAGTAATTAAAAAGATTAAATGCCGGTTTAGGCTGACGAGAGCCGAACCGTACGGAGTTCGACCCTCGCCAGCCTAAGCACCGGCGGTCACAAAAATTACTGAAAGGAACGGCGGTTGATTATGAAAATACTCGGCGTCACGGGTCCGACGGGCTCCGGAAAATCAACCTTTTCGCAGTTGGCAAAAAACGACGGATTTTTTATAATAAATGCCGATGAAATTTCAAGAAAAGTGACCGACGAAAGCCCCGAACTTTTGTCGGAACTCGGCGGTGCGTTCGGAAATGAAATTATAAATCCCGACAAAACTCTTAACCGAAAAAAACTTGCCGCCGCCGCTTTTTGCTGTGATGAGAGCAAAAACCGTCTTGAACGGCTGATGTTTCCGCATATAAGGCGGGCTATCGCTCAAAATATAAAAGAAGCCCAAAACTACGGTTTTGATTATCTGCTTTTGGACGCGCCGACTCTTTATGAAAGCGGAACAAACACGCTTTGCGACCGTGTCGCGGCGGTGCTTTGCGACCGTGCAGTCGGGAAAGAGCGAATAATTTTAAGGGATAAAATTTCCGAGACGGACGCCGATATACGCCAATCTGCCGGCAAACCCGATGAATTCTATATTTCAAGGGTCGATTACATCATTCGCAACAACGGCGACATTTCCGAATTTCACCGAAAATGCCGCGAGGTTATAAAAATATTCAAGGAGGAAACCGCTGATGAGTAATGCAAAAGAATTGAAAGAAAAACTTTTTTACAACAAAAAGAACGGCAGGGGAGAGGTGAGCCCCGAAATTCTCGAAAAAACCGATGATTTTTGCCGCGGATATATGGATTTTTTGAAATATGCCAAAACCGAAAGGCTTGCGGTCAGAAAAGCGGTGGAACTGGCAGAAAAACGCGGATTTGTTCCTTTTGAAACAGGGAAAAACTATCCTGTCGGGTCGAAAGTATATTATAATAACCGAGGAAAGGCGCTCATTTTGTCCGTTATAGGTCAAAAACCTGTCAAAGAGGGCGTTCGCATTGCGGCGGCGCATATTGATTCGCCGCGCCTCGACTTAAAACCCAATCCGCTCTATGAAGATTCCGATCTCGCTTACTTTAAAACCCATTATTACGGCGGAATCAGAAAATATCAATGGC
>CAVDRT010000056.1:0-6266 GCA_963611445.1 bacterium | reverse complement strand
GTTATATCATACGGCGTTGTTTGATACAGATAATAATTAAGCCAATTTGAAAAAAGCAGCGTCGCGTGTGAACGCCACGAAATTATCGGGGCATTGTCGGGGTCGTCGTCACGATAATAATTCTTCGGCATTTTGATACATTTGCCGAGCGCAATATCCCTTTTATACTCCCTGTCGAGTGTGTCCGCGTCATATTCGGGGTGACCCATAATGAAAATTTGACCGCCGCCGTTTGCCGAAACCGCATAAACGCCCGCCTCATATGAATAAGACAGAATTTTAAGCCTGCTGTCTTTTTGAACATCTTCGGTTTTAACGGTGGTGTTGCGCGAGTGAGGGGCGGCGAACACATCGTCAAACCCGCGGAAAAGCGGGATTTTATCCTCAGCGATTTTATGGCGGAATATTCCGAAAAGTTTTTCGGGCAAGATATATTTTTTTATTCCGTAGTGATAAAAAAGTCCTGCCTGCGCCGCCCAGCATATGTGGAGCGTGCTGTGAACATGGGCTTTTGACCATTCCATAATTTCGCAAAGCTCATCCCAGTATTCCACATCTTCGTATTTCATAAGTTCAACAGGCGCCCCCGTGATTATCAGACCGTCGAAATTTCGATTTTTTATCGAATCAAAAGTCACATAAAATTCTGACAAGTGCCCGGGGGATATGTTTTTAGGCGTATATGTGCTTGTGTTCATCAGCGTCAGATTGACCTGAAGCGGACTGTTGCCGAGCAGTCTTGAAAGTTGGGTCTCGGTTTCGATTTTTGTGGGCATAAGGTTTAAAACCAGAATTTCCAGCGGCCGTATGTCCTGGGAGAGCGCCCGCGTTTCGGTCATCACAAAGATATTTTCGTTTGTGAGTATTTTTGTTGCAGGGAGTTCGTTTGGAATCTTAATTGGCATATTTTAAAATTCTCCGTTTCAGCACTTTGCAAGCGCGTTGTCAATATCCGCAATAAGGTCGTCCGTGCTCTCAATTCCGCACGACAGGCGGATAAGGTCGGACGGAACACCTGCCGCAATCAGTTCTTCGTCGGTCAATTGGCGGTGGGTGCTGCTTGCCGGGTGCAAACAACAGGAGCGCGCGTCGGCAACATGCGTTTCGATTGCAATGAGTTTTAATTCACTCATAAATTTTTCGGCAGCGGCTCTGCCGCCCTTAACCCCGAAACTGATGACGCCGCAACTTCCGTTCGGAAGATATTTTTGCGCCAACGGCTCATATTTGTTGCCTTTAAGCGAGGGATAATTGACCCACGAAACTTTTTCATGATTCGATAAAAATTCGGCAACACGGGTTGCGTTTTCACAGTGCTTTTTCATTCTGAGATGCAGGCTTTCAAGCCCCAATCCGAGCAGAAATGCGCTTTGGGGCGATTGTGTGCAGCCGAGGTCGCGCATAAGCTGAACGGTGGCTTTGGTTATGTATGCTCCCGCAATTCCGAAACGCTCGGTGTAGACCACGCCGTGATAACTTTCATCGGGTGTGCAAAGCCCCGGGAATTTTTCGGCGTGCTTTGTCCAGTCGAATTTTCCCGAATCGACCAAACAGCCGCCGACAGCCGAGCCGTGACCGTCCATATATTTTGTGGTTGAATGTGTTACAATATCTGCGCCCCATTCAAAAGGACGACAGTTGACGGGCGTTGCAAAGGTGTTGTCCATTATAAGCGGAACACCGTGGCTGTGCGCAGCTTTTACGAATTTTTCAATATCAAGAACGCAAAGCGAAGGGTTGGAAATCGTCTCGCCGAACACGGCTTTCGTGTTGGGCTTGAAGGCGGCTTCAAGTTCTTCCTCGGTGCAGTCGGGTGAAACAAATGTGAAATCAAGCCCCATTTTCCTCATGGTGACATTAAAAAGATTGAATGTTCCGCCGTATATCTGCGAACTTGCAACAATGTGGTCGCCGGCTGAGGCAATATTAAAAACCGCAAACATATTTGCCGCCTGACCGGAAGAGGTGAGCATTGCAGCAGTTCCGCCTTCCATTTCACAAATCTTTGCCGCAACCGTGTCGCAGGTCGGGTTTTGCAGCCTTGAATAAAAATAGCCGGAGGCTTCAAGGTCGAAAAGTTTGCCCATTTCTTCGCTTGTCGAGTATTTGAATGTGGTGCTCTGAATAATCGGGATTTGTCTCGGCTCTCCGTTTTTCGGGGTGTAACCGCCCTGAACGCATTTGGTTTCAATATTTCTTTCCATATTCATCTCTCCTTGTCGGATTATTTTCTGTTTTTTTGCGCCTTTTGCGCCGTTAGCAGTGCATCGGCTATATCAAGTTTCGGGTCTTTGTTTATGTTTCCTTTTAAAAATGCTTCGGGTGTTATCGCGGCAATCCCAACATCATACCTTGCGGTAAGGATTGCATCGTCAAGCGTTACGGTGCCGTTGCCGTCGGTGTCGCCGTTCGGGTCAGTCTCTGCCGGTGTGCAATCGATAACACCGCCGCAGTTTGAACAGGCGCCTATAATTGCGGCTGTTTTTCCATCTTTTTGATATATCGCAGAATAATCGTTTCCGAGTTCACAGCACTCAGACTCAATGTCAATAAAAAGCAGACTGTTTTGTTCGGCGTAACTCTCGGCATATGAGCCTTTATAACCTCTTATTGCCTTGAGTGAAACGCAGCCGTCAAACGCCGACGGACTGACAAATTGCAAACTTGACGGGAACTGCACAACCGAAAGGGAAGAGCAGCCCGAAAATGCGCCGTCGGCTATCGAAACGGTGCCCTCCGAAAATGCAGCCGCTTTCAGTGAAGAGCAACCCGTGAATGTTTCTTTTTTGATTTCTGTCACAGAGCCTCTCACGGAAACAAACTTGAGTTTTCGGCAACTGTCGAATGCCGACGCACCGATTTCACTCACGCTTTTCGGTATGACCGCTGATGTGAGCCCTGTATTATAAAACGCCGCGTCACCGATTTTTTGAATGTTTTCGGTAAAACACAGGGTTTCAAGCGATTCACAGTTCCAGAATGCTCCGTCGTCAATAAGCGTTGTGTTTTCGGACAAAAAAAGTTTTGAGAGGTTTCGGCAATCCCAAAATGTGTATTTTGAAACGGTTTTGACACTGTTCGGAATATTGACTGTTTTGAGTGAATAGCAGCCTTGAAAAGCCGCGGACATAATTGTATCAACCGTTTCGGGAATAACGATTTCGGTTATGTTTTCGGAGCCTGTAAAGGCATATACACCGATACACGAGAGCGGCTCTCCGTTATATGATTCGGTTAAAATAACCGTTCCGCTTTTATCCGTCAGATATTTCCGCAAAGTGCAGGGAGACTGCGAATATTCAATTGTATCTCCGTCTGCCGAAACAGTGCCGCAAAATGTGATTGCCGTCAGTAAAGTCAAAAGCAGGGCGGCAAGTTTTTTTGTGTAGGTTTTCATAAAAGTCACCCTTTAAGTTTCAAGTGCAAATTTAAGGGAGCGGTTTGTTGGGTGTTAAGGTTTTATTTCGGCGATTATCTCGATAACGCCGCTTCTTGCATAAAGCGTTGGAGTGACGATTGCAGTGTATCCGCAGCCGTTCGCGAGATTCCATTCAAGTTGGCTTCTTCTCGGGAAAGCACACAGCGATAAAAGATTCATAATGACTCCGCCGTGCATAATGACCGCCGCGTCGGTATAACCCGATTGTGAAAGGTCGCGCACAACTTCGTTAAATCCCAAAACAATTCGCTTTGAAAAATCCGAAAGATTTTCACCGCCCGGTATTTCGTTGAGTCTTCCGCCGATAAAATCGAAATAAAGCGGGTCTTTTTCCAGTTCGGCGGCGGTTTTGCCCTCAAATATGCCAAAGTTGAATTCTTTTAAATTGTCTACGGTTTTAACGGGCAGTCCTTCATAGATAATTGCCGCTGTTTCCGTGCAGCGCTTTAAAGGGCTTGAATAAACCATATCGACTTCGGGATAAAGCCCCTCCGAAACCAATTCTTTTAGTTCTGAGCGTCCCTTTTCGTTGAGCGAAAGGTCGGTCACGCCGATATATTGCCCGTTTGCGTTTCCGTCGGTTTGTCCGTGGCGGATAAGGTGTATAGCATAACTTTTCATTTTTTGTCTCCGAGTGATTTTATCTTGTTTTTTACGGATTTAATAACATTATACAATAGCAGCGGCAGTGTTTTCAAGTGTATAAGCGCGAATTTAACAACTTGATAACATTTTTGTCGGGATTTAAAAACACGCCGCTGACTAAAGCGGCGTGTCTGATACATTTTATTCGGTTTATATTTTTTCTCCGCGATCGTGTTTGCCGAGAACTTTTTTGATTCTGTCAATCGGATTGAGAAGGTCGCTGATTGAATTATCGCAGTTGAGCGTGTCAACAAGATAAGCAATATATTTTGACATATCAACTCTCTGATACCACGGTTTGCTAAGAAGTTCTTCGGTGCCGTAAACCAAATTGGTGGTGAACACTTTGGTGATGAGCCCCTTTTCATAATATTCGTCGAATTTTTTAAATCCGCTTGTGAAAAGGCCGAAAGTTGTGAAAGCAAATATATTATTTGCGCCTTTTGCTTTGAGGTTTGCGGCAATGTCAAGAAGCGAGTCGCCCGAAGCAATCATATCGTCGACAACGATAATATCTTTTCCGTGAACATCTTTTCCGAGAAATTCGTGCGCTTCAATCGGGTTTTTGCCGTCGATAATAACCGAATAATTGCGGCGTTTGTAGAACATACCGATGTCAAGACCGAGAACTGACGAATAATAGATAGAACGCGACATTGCGCCCTCATCGGGGGAAACAATCATCAGTTTGTCTTTGTCTATTTGTGTTTCGGGATATTGACGCAGCAATGCTTTTATCATCTGATAGGTCGGCTGAATGTTGTCAAAACCGTCGTTTGGGATAGCGTTTTGTATTCTCGGGTCGTGCGCGTCGAAAGTGATGATGTTTTTAACGCCCATTCTGACAAGTTCCTGAAGTGCCATTGCGGAATCGAGGGATTCGCGCGTGGTGCGGCGGTGCTGTCTTCCCTCATAGAGCATCGGCATAATAACGGTGATTCTTTTGGCTTTTCCGCCCATTGCGGCAATCACGCGTTTAAGGTCCTGATAATGGTCGTCCGGGCTCATCGGAACATCCTGACCGTACATTTTGTATTTGATTCCCCAGTTGAAGCAGTCGCAGATTATATAAGCGTCAAGTCCTCTTGCGGTGTGCGGAAAAACACATTTTGCTTCACCTGTGCCGAATCTCGGGCAGATGGGGTTGATGACAAAAGTGTCTTCGGTGTTTTTCCATTGCTTGAGGTAGTAATCAACGCGTGAAGAAATATCTTCGCAGCCGCGCATACTTACTATTGCTAAATCTCCGAACGGTGTGTGCTTACTTGACATTAAAATACCCCCGATTAAAATATTCTTTTTTAAAATCATTAGATATTGTAACACAAATCACACCGTAAAAAAACCCTTTTTTGATAATTTTCCCCTGAAAAAGCAATTTTTTTGTCGAAACGGGTAAAAGTTCCCGAAATTTAACCCTAAAACGCAAAAAAATGAAGCAAATGCAAATTTGAGGTTGGAATAGGGGGCGTTTTTTGTTATAATAAATACTAATATAGGATGCGCATTGCATAAAACCGAAATTTAAGCGGCTGTTTTGCCGCAGTTTAAGGAGGTAAAATTTGTGAAAGTCACTTTGATAAGTTACACGCCGAATCCCGAAAAAACCGTGGCGGCGGCTGCAAAACTTTGCTATTCTCCTTCGGGAATTGAACAAATAACCGAAGGACTCACCGACGAAAAGGTAGAATCTTTTGTCAATATGCTGACTGAAATCGGTCACGAAAGCCCGATTGAACACGCGTCGTTCACCTTCGGAATCGAGGGTGTTTCACGGTCGCTTTTGGCGCAGATAACAAGACACAGAATAGCGTCTTATTCCGTTCAGAGCCAGCGCTATGTTGCCGAAAAGGATTTTGAATTCGTCACTCCGCCCGAAATTGCGGAAATTCCGGCGGCTGAGGAAATTTATCGCCGCGCAATGGAAGAGGATGCAAAACACTATAAAGAACTCACCGAAATTTTGAAAGAAAAGCATTTGAAACAGTTTTTGGCTGAGGGCAATGACGAAAAAACAGCCGCCCGCAAAGCCGAAAAAAAAGCGATTGAGGACGCGCGCTTTGTGTTGCCGAATGCCTGCACGACCAAAATGGTCGTCACAATGAACGCAAGAAGTCTTCACAACTTTTTCAGACACAGGTGTTGCCAGAGAGCGCAGTGGGAAATAAGGGAACTTGCCGAC
>CAVDRT010000055.1:0-10087 GCA_963611445.1 bacterium | reverse complement strand
GAGGCGATATAGTCAGCGTTGATTTGGGTGCCGAGTTCGGCGGGTATAACGGCGATAATGCCGCCACTTTTGCTTGCGGAGATGTTTCCGACGAGGCAAAGCGGCTGATGAAAACGACCGAAGAGAGCCTTTTTGAAGGCATCAAAGCGGCTCGTGCAGGCGGCAGAGTCGGCGATATAGGCGCCGCGGTCCAAGGTTATGTCGAGTCGCGTGGTTACTCGGTGGTTCGAGAATATGTCGGTCACGGAGTAGGCACGAGTCTTCATGAAGCCCCGGAAATCCCCAATTACGGAATATCCGGAAGAGGTGTACGGTTGGTCCCCGGTATGACCATCGCCATAGAACCTATGGTGAACGCCGGTGCTTACGGCGTCAAAGTTATGCCGGACGGTTGGACGGTCCTTACATCAGACGGTTCCCTTTCGGCTCATTTTGAGCATACCGTTGTCATCACCGAAAACGGCGCTCAAATTATGACCAATCCCAAGGGGTGAAATTATGCCGTTTGAGAGAGGACGGGTTGTCAAATCACTTAAAGGACGGGATAAAGACTGTTTTTTGGCTTGTGTCAATTCGGAAGACGGTTTCGTTTTCCTGTGCGACGGCAAAGAACGGCCGCTCGCAAGACCAAAGAAAAAGAATGTCAAACACATTGAAAAATGTGACCGGATTTTAACTGAAGAACAACTGAAAACCAATAAACAGTTAAGGCGTTCGTTGCGCGGCCTTAATTATTGACAAAGGGGGAACGATTGTATGTCTAAGGAAGATATGATAGAATTGGAAGGCGTTGTCGTTGAGGCTATGCCCAATGCAATGTTCAAGGTCGAAATTCAGGGCGGCCACATTATCTTGGCTCACATTTCAGGCAAACTTCGTATGAATTATATAAGAATTTTGCCCGGTGACAAGGTAACTGTTGAAATGTCTCCCTACGACCTGACAAGAGGACGCATTACTTGGCGTTCGAAATAATCAGAGTCTTATAATCATCAAATGGAGGTAAAAACGAATGAAAGTCAGACCTTCTGTTAAAAAGATTTGCGAAAAATGTAAAATAATCAAGCGCAAAGGAAGAATCATGGTTATCTGTGAAAATCCTAAGCATAAGCAGCGTCAGGGCTAAACCCGCGCTAACTTAAAATGTGAGGTGTAATACAAATGGCTCGTATATCAGGTGTTGATCTTCCGAGAGAAAAAAGGGTGGAAATAGGTCTTACCTACATTTTCGGTATAGGTCTTACAACATCAAGGCAGATCCTTGCCGCAACAGGCGTAAACCCCGACACTCGCGTAAAGGATCTTACTGAAGACGACATTTCAAAATTGCGTGAATACATCGACCACAACCTTCAGGTTGAAGGTGACCGTCGCCGTGCAATCGCATTTGACATCAAGCGTCTTATTGAAATCGGTAGTTATCGCGGTTCTCGTCATCGCAAAAATCTTCCTGTTCGCGGTCAGCGCTCGAAGACAAACGCTCGTACCCGCAAAGGTCCGAGAAAGACGATAGCCAATAAGAAGAAGTAAGTGGGAGGAAGATAATATGGCAATAAAGGGGACTAAAAAAGCTACAGCGACCCGCAGACGCCGTGACAAGAAAAATATCGAGCGTGGCGCTGTCCATATCCAGTCAACCTTCAACAACACAATAGTAACCATAACAGATGTTCAGGGGAATGCTATTTCCTGGGCTTCGGCAGGTGAATTGGGCTTCAGAGGCTCAAGAAAATCCACACCGTTTGCCGCTCAGAACGCTGCCGAAACAGCTGCAAAAGCTGCAATGGAACATGGTTTGAAAACTGTTGAAGTATTCGTCAAAGGCCCGGGTGCCGGTCGCGAAGCTGCGATCCGTGCATTGCAGTCCGCAGGTCTTGAGGTCAGTATGATTAAAGATGTGACCCCGATTCCGCACAACGGCTGCCGTCCGCCTAAGAGAAGACGCGTATAATTGGAGGTGTAAGGAATGGCTAGATACACAGGTCCTGTTTGCAGACTTTGCCGCAGAGAAGGACAGAAATTGTTCCTCAAAGGCGAGCGCTGCTATTCGGAAAAATGTTCAGTAGGCCGCAGAGCATATGCTCCCGGTCAGCACGGCCAGGGTCGTAAAAAATCATCGGAATACGGTCTTCAGCTCCGTGCAAAACAAAAAGCAAGGCGCTATTACGGCGTTAACGAGGCTCAGTTCCACCATTATTTTGAAATTGCAGAACGCAAAAACGGTGTAACCGGTGAAAACCTCTTGAGATTGCTTGAAAGCCGCCTTGACAACATCGTTTACAGAGTAGGTTTTGCTTCGTCACGCGCAGAAGCCAGACAGATTGTCGGCCACGGTCACATTGAAGTCAATGGCAAGCGCGTTGATATAGCTTCCTATCTCGTAAAAGCAGGCGATGTTATCACAATTTGTGAGAAATCACGCAAGAGCGAAAAAATCAAAGCTGTTATCGAGGCTAACTCTGCCCGCCCGGTTCCCCAGTGGATTGATGTCAACCATGATGCGCTTGAGGCAAAGGTTATCAACCTGCCCGAACGCGATATGATTGACGCACCGGTTGAAGAGCAGCTCATCGTTGAGTTCTACTCCAAATAATTAAAGATTTGCTTGTGCCGCATTTTCGGCGCATACTCGGCAATCACTTCACCGCACTGAGCTTTGCCGAAGACAGTCTTATAATTTTTATGTGCGGAGAAATGGAGCTTTTATGATAGAGATTGAAAAGCCCGTAATTGAAACTTTGGATTTGACCGAAGACGGAACATACGGAAAGTTTCTGCTTGGACCGTTGGAGAACGGATATGGTACAACAATCGGAAACAGCCTTCGCAGAGTACTTCTTTCATCACTGCCGGGCGTTGCCGTAACCTCAATAAAAATTGACGGTGTACAGCACGAATTTTCGACCATACCGAATGTTAAAGAAGATGTAACGGAAATTGTTCTTAATGTCAAAAGCCTTATCGCAAAGCTTCATAACGACGGTCCCAAAACCGTTTATATTGAAGCTGAAGGTCCGTGCGAAGTCACAGCTGCGTCAATCAAGTGCGACAGCGAGGTTGAAATTCTGAACCCCGAACTGCACATTGCGACTGTTGACGCCGGCGGCAAACTTTTTATGGAAATGACCATAGACAAGGGCAGAGGCTATGTTTCGGCAGACCGTAACAAAACCGAACAAACACCGATCGGTGTGATTTCCGTAGACTCGATTTATACGCCGGTCACAAAGGTTAATTACACTGTTGAAAAAACCCGTGTCGGTCAACAAATCGATTTTGACCGCTTGACAATTGAAATTTGGACAAACGGAACGCTCACCGCATTGGAAGCCGTTTCGTTGTCAGCCAAGATCCTCACTGAGCATCTCAACCTGTTCGTCGGACTCTCAGCTGCCGGATTTGAAAGCAGCATAATGGTCGAAAAACAGGGCGATGACAAAGAAAAAGCACTTGAGATGACCATTGAAGAACTTGACCTTTCGGTTCGCAGTTTCAACTGCCTCAAGAGAGCCGGAATAAATACGGTTGAAGATCTTATTACAAAGAGCGAAAGCGATATGATGAAGGTCCGCAACCTTGGCAGAAAATCACTTGAAGAGGTTATTGCAAAGCTCGATTCTTTGGGATTTTCTCTCGCAAGTGAAAAAGAATAATGAGTTGAAGGAGTGTTATAAATGTCCGGAACCAGAAAACTCGGAAGAACAAGCGACCACAGAATTGCTATGCTCCGTGCGATGGTTACTTTCTTGTTCGAAAACGGCAAGATTGAAACAACCGTAACCCGCGCCAAAGAGGTAAGTTCAGTAGCCGAGAAATATATTACACTCGCAAAAAATGATAGTCTTCACAGCAAAAGACAGGCAATGGCTTTCATAACAAAGAAAGATGTTGTTAAAAAACTTTACACAGAAATTGCTCCGTCTTATGCTGACAGAAACGGCGGTTACTGCCGTATAACAAAAACAGGGCCTCGCCGCGGCGACGCTGCTGAAATGGCTATTATTGAGCTTGTAAAATAATTTATCCGACCGTGCGAGAGTTTTCCTTTCGCACGGTTTTATGATGCGAACAAATCAGCGGTTGCTTTTTGCACAGAAAAGTGCCGCATTCGTTGTTTTCCCGCTTTTTCCGAAAATCAAGATATTTTTTCTTGACAAACCGAATTATTGTGTTATACTTATTAAGTAACAAAGCAGAATTGAAACAGATTCTCACCCCAAGGTTTCGTCCGACAGGGTCAATAAGATTTTTTGATGTCATCATTGGGTGTTGCCCGTTTGTTGATGTCGGCTTATTGTGTGCGGACGAATTTTTCAGTCCGTGCTTTTTTATATCATAACGGAGGTGTTAGTCATTAGCAGCAAAGAACTTTCAATCAACGAAGAAATCAGAGAAAAAGAGGTCAGAGTTATAGACTCAGACGGGTCGCAGCTCGGCATATTGCCGATTAAGGACGCGCTCGCAAAAGCCTATGATAAAAATCTCGATTTGGTTTTGATGTCACCGAACGCAACTCCGCCCGTCTGTAAGATTATGGACTACGGAAAATACCGTTTTGACAAAGCAAAGCGTGAAAAAGAAGCCAGAAAGAAGCAAAAAATCGTTGAAATCAAAGAAGTCCGTTTGGGGCTCGGCATTGATGTTCACGATTTTGAGACCAAGGGCAACAACGCCATTAAATTTTTGAAGGGCGGCAACAAGGTCAAAGCTTCAATTCGTTTCCGCGGCCGTGAAATGGGTCACCCGGAAATCGGCAGAGAAATTATGGAGCGTTTTGCAAATTACTGCAGCGAATACGCAGTCGTTGAAAAACAAGCCAAAATGGAAGGCAGAAATATGCTTATGTTTTTGGCGCCGAAGCCTGCTAAATAACAGCACCGGATTTTAAGGAGGAACTAAAATGCCGAAGAACAAAATCAAAACACACAGCGGCGCAAAAAAGCGTTTCAAACTCACCAAAACCGGCAAGGTTAAACGCGCGCACGCCTATAAATCACACATTCTTAACAAAAAGACAACAAAGCGCAAGAGAAATCTTCGTAAGGTTGTTTGTGCCGATGTTACAAATGTAGCAAAGGTCAAAAAAATGATTCCTTATAAATAATCGCACTTAACTTTTAACATAACGGAGGTTTCTTGTAATGGCACGAGTAAAAGGCGCTATGATGACGCGCAAAAGAAGAAAAAAAGTATTAAAGCTTGCAAAAGGCTATTATGGAGCTAAGTCGAAACTTTTCAAAACCGCTAAAGAAGCTGTAATGAAATCGGGCAACTATGCCTATATCGGCCGCAGACAGAAGAAGAGGGATTTCAGAAGACTTTGGATCACCAGAATTTCTGCTGCTGCAAAGCTCAACGGAATGAACTATTCCACTCTTATGAACGGCCTTAAAAAAGCAAAAATTGATATGAATCGCAAAATGCTTTCCGAAATCGCAATTAACGACCCTGAGGGATTTAAAGTTATTGCAGAAAAAGCCAAAAAAGCTCTTTAATTTTCTATTATTAAACGGGGCTGCACTCAAGTTCTTGCTTGGGTGCAGCCCCGTTTTCATATATTATCTGTTTTATTTTTTGCAAATACTGCTGAAATCAGGGTATCCGCCGTGAAAATGAATGGAGTTTCCGTCCAAAGTTGACGAATAGGTGTATGACACGGGGGCAAAGAAAAGCGGACAAATATAATTACTTTGAAGCAAAATGCTCTCGGCGGCTTTGATATATTGCTCACTTGTGCCGTCGTCGTCAGCATAAGCGGCGTTTAAGTTATTTTGAAATTCTTTTTTGTTTAAATCGGGCAAATTGACCGAAGATACAAATGAACTCAAAAAGTTTTCGGCTTTTAGGTCGGAACTTGCAAAAGGTATGAGCGCAATGCTGAAATCACCCGACGATATTTTTTCGTTCAGTTCATCGGTGTTTTTGGCTTTTTCAATGTTGATATACGCTCCGAGGTCCTTTTGCCAAGTTGAGGCGGCTGTTTTTGCAACAGCCAGAATGTCTTCGTCGTTTTCACACAGTATTGAAATGCCGTTCGGAAAACCGTCGTCCAATTTGCTTTGTGCCGTCAAAAATTCATTTCGTGCTCCCGTCGGGTCATAGTTGTAAATTTGCTGTGTGCTACCGTCCGAATTGTCTGAGTTACAATCATACGGCACAATTCCGGTTGCGGCTTTGAAGTATGACGGCAAACTTTGGGATATGTTGTCTCCGTTTAAATCCTTTTTAAAGGCGGCGGCAAATGCACTGTTTTTAAAAATTTCCGATTCTGCGTTAAAAACAAGCGCGTATGTGATTGAATACGAATTATAAACACCGTTTCCCGATTTTAAACATTCTTCAATTTCACCAAACGGAATTTTTGTGAAATTTATATTGCGCTTTGAAATTCTTTTGGCAACCGCGTGCTTTTCTTCGCTGTCGCTCGGAACGGTGAAGGAAACAGCAGACGCTTTCGATTTAAAATCGCCCTTATAAGTGTCGGATTTAAGAATTTTCAACTCACCCTTTTCTTTGTCCCACCTGTAAAGCGAGAACGAGCCGTTTGAAATGATTGTTTCGGCGTCGAGCCCATATTTCCCCTTGGATTTTTCAAAGAATTTTTGGTTGCAGGGCATAAAGGCGAGGTGTGCAAGCCTTTCCGTAAAATTGTTGCAGGGTGAATTCAGTGTGAATCTTAAAGTGTAATCATCAATTGCCGAAACGCCGATTCCGTCAGGTGAAATCTTGCCGGCAAGTGCGTCATCCACCCCTTTGATGACCGAAATTATATCGGTATACGGTGAGGCGGTCGAGGGAGTCGCGGCACGGCGGAGTGCAAAAACATAGTCGTTTGCCGTCACCGGCTCTTTGTTGCTCCATTTCAAAGACTTTTTGAGTTTGAATGTGTAAACGGTGCCGTTTTCCGACATTTCGTAAGACTCAGCGCCGGCGTTTTGCAGTTTTCCGTTGTCGTCAAAGCGCATAAGCCCCTCAAAAAGATTTCCCGAAAGGGTGACTTCGCTTTCACTTTCGGCAAGCAGCGGGTCGAGGTTTCGGGGCGCTGTTTCCATTTCATAAACAAAAGAAAAGTCTTCGCCGCCGCAGGAAGCAAAACTGAAAGCAATTATAAATATAAGCAATAAAGAAACGATTTTTTTCATTATAATTCTCCAAAAAATTATTCTACTTTATTATAAATAACATAACTCGGTTTTTCAATGATTTTTTGCACTGAAAATTATTCCTCTTTGCTTAAAAAATAAATGTGGACAAACGGCGCCTAAAGTTATATAATATAAATGATATATTTAAAAGGCGTTTGAAACGGGATAAGTAAGCGGACAAAGATTTTTCGAAAAAGAGATTGCACCTCATGGGCTGAAAAGGTGCAAGCCGAACACAGTCTGCCGAATGCACCCGATTAGCCGACAGCGGGAAATTTCAGTATCGCCGTCCGTTTAAACCGCGTTAAGGTTTTGAGCAGCACTTTCAAAAGTCTGCCTTTCGAGTTACAAACAGGAGTGGAACCGCGAATTTTCGCCTCCGACAGCATTTGCCGTCGGGGGCTTATTTTTTACGGAAGGAGCAATGATTTATGTTTGACAGAATACGGGAAGATCTCCAAGCGGTCAAGGATCACGATCCGGCAGCCCGCAGTTTGATTGAGATTTTTCTGCTTTATCCCGGCGTTAAAGCAATCAGAATGTATCGCCGCGCGCACTGGTGTTTTAATCACAATTTGAAATTTTTGGCGAGATATATTTCCCAAAAAGCCGTTCGCAAAACCGGAATTGAAATTCACCCGGGTGCCAAAATCGGCAAAAGACTTGTCATCGACCACGGAACGGGTGTTGTTATCGGTGAGACCGCCGAAATCGGTGACGATGTGCTGATTTATCAGGGGGTCACCCTCGGCGGCACCGGAAAAGATGTCGGGAAACGCCACCCGACAATCGGAAATAATGTTATGATAAGTTCGGGCGCCAAAGTGCTGGGGCCGTTTAAGGTGGGCGATAATTCAAGGATTGCGGCGGGAGCCGTTGTGCTCGAAGAAGTTCCGCCCGATTGCACGGTCGTCGGCGTTCCGGCGAGAATAGTTCGGCGAAACGGCAAAAAAATCACGCCGCTTGACCAGATACACATTCCCGACCCGGTTGCACAGGAAATTTGCAGTCTGCGCCGCGAAATAAACACATTGAAAAAACAGATTGAAGAATCGGAAAAAGGAGAATAGCGTGAAAAATCACGCTGAAAATAATAAAGACGCCCGTTTCTCGCCTTTGTTACCAAAGGCAACCGAAACAAATGCAATATAACAATCACCGTTATGATGATTTTTTATTGCATTTTGCGTCTTGGAAAGAAATGGTGATTATTATGAAAATATATAACACTCTGACAAGGCAAAAAGATGAATTTATTCCGCTTAAAGAGGGCGAAGCAAACATTTATGTCTGCGGACCGACGGTTTACAACTTCATTCACATCGGCAATGCAAGACCGCTTTGCGTCTTTGATGTTCTGAGAAGGTATCTTGAATGGCGCGGTTATAAGGTGAACTATGTTCAGAATTTCACCGATATTGACGATAAACTCATTAAAAAGGCAAACGAAGAGGGCATAACGGTCCGCGAAGTCGCCGAGAGATATATTAAAGAATTTAAAATTGATGCCGAGGGACTTAATGTCCGAGAAGCGACCGTCCACCCGAGAGCCACCGAAAATATCGATGCGATTGAAGATATAATCAAAACACTTATTGAAAAAGGTTTTGCATATCAAAGCGGAAACGATGTTTATTTCCGCACGCTTAAATTCAAGGATTACGGCAAACTGTCACACCAGCCGCTTGAGGATTTGGAGGCAGGCGCCCGAATAGATGTCACCGATGTCAAAGAGGACCCGATGGATTTTTGCCTTTGGAAAGGCGCGAAAGAGGGAGAGCCGTTCTGGCAGTCTCCGTGGGGCAACGGCAGGCCGGGCTGGCACATTGAATGTTCCGCAATGGCAGGGAAATATCTCGGAAAGACCATTGATATTCACTGCGGCGGTCAGGACCTTATTTTCCCGCACCACGAAAATGAAATCGCGCAGTCAGAGTGTGCAAACGGTTGTGAATTTGCCCGTTATTGGATGCACAACGGTTATATAAATGTCGACAACAGAAAAATGTCAAAATCTCTCGGAAATTTCTTCACCGTCCGTGAAGTTGCAAATAAGTTCGGTTATGAGCCGATTAAATTTATTATGGTTTCATCACATTACAGAAGCCCGATAAATTACAGCGTTGAGATAATCGAGCAGTCCAAAAATGCGCTTGAAAGGCTTTATAACTGCAAAGACGGAATGAAATTTGCGCTGTCACACGCTTTCCCCGGCGGTGAAACGCCTGAATTTATTGAACTGCACCGCAATGAATTTATAAAAGCAATGGACGATGACCTCAATACTGCCGACGGCGTTGCTGCGCTTTTCTCGCTTGTAAAAGACATAAACAAAGCGATTGCCGACGGCGCAAAGCAGGAAACGATAAAGGCTTGTATGGCGGCATTTGACGAACTCAGCGGCGTTCTGGGAATTTGCTATAAATCCGAAGACACCATCGACGCACAGGTTGAAGAACTCATTCAAAAGAGAACTGAGGCTCGCAAAAACCGCGATTTTAAAACGGCGGACGAAATCAGAGATCGGCTTAAAGAAATGGGTATTCAACTTGAGGACACACCACAGGGCGTTAAGTGGAGCCGCGTATGATTAGGCGCGAGCCGCTCGGCAGAAATAATTTTATTTATGTGAGCGAGGAGCACACTTTCGGGACCGACGCGGTTGTTTTGAGCCGCTTTTCAACAGACGGCACTCTGATTAAGAAAGCGGTCGACCTCGGAACGGGCTGCGGAATTATACCGATGCTGTGGTTTAAAGATAATGCGGTCGGCTCTGCCGTCGGGGTCGAAATTCAGAAAAACGGTGCCGAAATGTTCAAAAAAACCGTTGCCGAAAACGGTGCGGGGGATAAAATCTCGGTGCTCAATGCGGACCTGAGGGATTTGAAAGGCAAATTGCCGTTCGGCGAGTTCGACCTCGTCTGCTGCAACCCGCCTTATAA
>CAVDRT010000054.1:0-6427 GCA_963611445.1 bacterium | reverse complement strand
ACCCGTCTTGTTTAGTTCTGTTTTTCTCTTGACTTTTCATAGCTGGTCTCCTTTTCCCTTTGAAAAAAATTTTATCGTCTTTAGTCATTATAAGTGTTCGGGATTTCTTTTTCAAGTGAAAAGTAGAGCCGAGGAAATTTCTCAGCACTTAAGGTTTGAAATTTGTACTACTGTACTAATACAATAGTGCAATATAAAAACAAAAAAGTCAAGTCTTTTGAAAAATTTTTTAAAACTGCGGGGTCTGCCGCCGTTTTCGGAACAAAAAAGTGCAAAATCACCCGCAAGGCTGACACGCCGTGCGGGTAATAAACGAAAAGGTTGCATAAAGCCGTAAAATATTGGGCACCTGCACCGACATATCACGCTAATTTTTCACGCATTTCGGAAAGTATTTTCCTCTCTCTCCTTGAAACGCCGACCTGACTCATACCCAAAATTTTTGCCGTTTCGCTTTGTGTTTTCGCCTTGAAATATCTCAGAACAATTATGTTTTTATCCTGTTCGGGCAGTTCGTCGACCGCCGACTTGAGCGCGATTCGCTCAAGCCCTATCTCACTTGATTTCGAATTATCGCCCATTAAGAATTCCATTTCGCCGCCGTCTTCAGGTGCCGTGAGAGAAACCACCGGTCTCGCCGCGGCAACAGCCTCGGCAACCTCGTCGGGCTCTGCGCCGATTCGGCAGGCTATTTCCGACACAGTCGGCTCGCGTGACAGTTCTGTTGAGAGTTCCGCGGCGGCGCGCGACGCTTTCATTGACAATTCTCTCACGCTTCTTGAAACCTTGACAAATCCGCCGTCGCGAAAAAGCCGTTTAAGTTCCCCCATTATCACGGGAAAAGCATATGTTGAAAATTTAAGTCCTCTCGATTCGTCAAATCCGTCCGCCGCTTTGATAAGCCCTATACACCCGACCTGAAAAAGGTCGTCATATTCCACACCGCGGCCCGCGAATCTGCGGCAAAGCGAATGGACTAAAGGTAAATTTTCATTGATGAATTCGTCCCTTTTTTTCATCTCAGACGCGCGCTTACGGTTTTATACATTGTGACGGTGGTTCCGCGCCCCGGCGTCGACCTCACAAGCAATTTATCCATAAAACTCTGCATCACGGCGAAACCGAGCCCCGCGCGGTCTTCTCCGCCGGTTGTGAACATCGGTTCCATCGCTTTTTTGACATTTTCGATGCCGCAGCCGCGGTCGCGCACTTTTATTTTAACTGTTCTGCCCTCGATTGAAACCGTTATGTAAATCTTGCCGACCTCTTCTTTATAAGCGTGGACAATGCAGTTTGTGACGGCTTCGGAAACCGCAGTTTTTATATCGTTTATTTCGCTGACGGTCGGGTCGAGTTGTGCGGCAAAGGAAGCGACAGCCACCCTTGCATAACTTTCATTGACCGATTTTGACAAAAGTTGAATTTTAACTTCGTTATCCATTTTAATCTCCGTTTCCGCCTTTAATCTATTTTTGCAAGTTTTTTTATCCCCGAAATGCTCATAACTTTATTGAGTTGCGGAGAAGCATTCATTATATGCAATTCGCCGCCGTATTTTTTGATTGATTTATACCGCCCCATTATAAGCCCAATTCCGGAACTGTCCATAAACCCGACGCCGCCGAAATCGAGAATCAGGCACGACGGCATATTTCTTTCAACCGCTTCATCAATCGCCTCACGCATTCCGGGGGCTGTGTGGTGGTCGATTTCACCGTCAAGATAGGCGACGACCGTTCTGTTTTCCGATTCTATTCTCACTGACATTTTTCTCTCCGTTCTGCCGCAAGCGCTGCGGCAATGAGGTCTTTTGATATTTCCTTTTATTTATAATAGACACCGAAAGGTGAAAAAAATGTCAAATTGCGTGTGTTTTGCCGTCAATTAAAAAAATTTATCAATTTATCCCTTATTTCACCCGCAAGATAAAGCGAGCCGAACACCAAAATCCCCTCGGCGTTTTCTTTTTTTAGCGTATCGGCAGCCGAGCGCAGCGCGGCACTCCAACCGTCTGCGGCAGACGACGGGCAGAAAACCGCCGCTTTTTCGGCAAGTTTTTCACCGGGCAGCGAGCCCGGATTTGATGTTACGGAAAGGCAAACAATCGACGAAAGAAAAGGCGACACGGTTTCAAGGACCCGTGACACTTCCTTGTCAGCCATCATTCCGCAGACAGCAACCAAACGCGAAAGCCCCGCGGTTTTGAGCGCTGCCGTCAGCGCCGCCGCACCGCAAGGGTTGTGCGCCCCATCGAGAATCACAAGAGGGTTGTGGGAAATGACCTCAAACCGTGCGGGAAAACGGGCGTTTTTAAGCCCTTTTTGCAGGTCTTTCTGCCCGATTTTCGGGAAAGCGGTTTTTGTTGCCGCCGCCGCGAGCGCAGCGTTTTCCGCCTGATATGCGCCAGGTAAACCGAGGTTATATTTGTTTCCGTCTATGTTTATGCAGGTTTCAAATGCGGACGGCGATGAAAAACCCGGGGTTTTAACCTCAAAAAGCGGGCTTTGTTTTTCTCGGCAGTTCTTTTCAATGACCGCAAGTGCTTCGGGCAGTTGTGAGGCACCCGTCACCACGGGCGCTCCGTTTTTGATTATTCCGCATTTTTCGGCGGTGATGAGCGGCACGGTGCCGCCGAGGACTTTTGTGTGGTCAAGCCCTATTCGGGTTATGACCGAAACAAGCGGTTTTTCTATCACATTTGTGGCGTCAAGCCGACCGCCGAGGCCCGTTTCAAGCACCACAACATCGCAATTTTTCTCACCGAAATATAAAAAAGCCAAAACGGTTATAAATTCAAATTCGGTCAAATAATCATTGCCTTTTGCCACGGCGCGGACTTTTTCGGTTAAGCGCGCTAAATCGTTTTTTTCGATAAATTCACCGTTTATCTGTATTCTTTCTCGGAAATCTACCACAAACGGGGAAATGAACAGCCCGGTTTTGAAACCGGCACTCTGCAAAATTGACGCCGAAAAGACGGCGGTTGAGCCTTTTCCGTTTGTGCCCGCAATGTGAATGAATTTGAGATTGTTTTGCGGATTTTTGAATTTTCGGAGCACCCGTGTTATGCGCTCAAGTCCCGGTCTTGAGCCGAAACGCTCCAGAGAATGAATACATTGGAGAGCTTCATCATAATTCATTTTATCACCTTCAAAAAACGGCTGCCACCCCGCGGGGCCGCAGCCGATATGTTTGTTTGTAATTTGAACTTCAAGAGATAAATTCAACCCCGTCGGGGCAAAAATCAAAGTTTTTCCTTGATTTCGTCAAGGCTGTCCTGAAGATTTTTGATTCTCTCTTCCTGTTTTTTAAGCCCCTCGCGCTGTTTGTTGACCACCGCTTCGGGCGCTTTGTCGACAAAGTTCTTGTTGTTCAACTTGTTTTGGAAGAAATCCCTTTCCTTAACCGCGGCGTCAAGTTCTTTTTGAAGGCGTTCCGCCTCCGCTTTGAAATCGACCAACTCATTGAGCGGGATTGAAATCACTGCACTGTCGGTGACGACCTTGACTGCACCCTCGACATCAAACGCTGTCCAGACCTCAACCTCCGAAGCAGACGCCAAACGCTGCATAAACACGGCGCAGTTTTTGAACAGTTCGGTGTCGGCGGTTGCGATATAGAGTTTTGATTTCTTTGACGGCGGAACATTCATCTCCGCGCGGCGGTTGCGAATGGCTTTGATTGCCGCCATCACCTTTTCGAAATCAGCCTCTTCTGCCGAGAAATCGTGATTTTCGTCATACTTCGGCCAATCAGCGAGCATAATCGTGTCGCCCTCGTGCGGAAGTGCCTGCCAAATTTCTTCGGTTATAAACGGCATAAACGGGTGCAAAAGTTTGAGCGTTCCCGAAAGAACATAGACCAAAACAGCCTTCGCCGCCGATTTTTTCTCGGCGTCGTCCGAATTGAGCCTGACCTTTGCAAGTTCGATATACCAGTCGCAGAACACATCCCAAATAAAGTCATAAAGTTTTGAAACCGCAAGACCGATTTCAAATTTTTCGAGATTTTCGGTCACAAGCGCGGTGAGCGCATTGAATTTTGAGATTATCCACTTATCTTCAAGTTCAAGATTTTCGGGAATATGCGGTGCCGGCTCATTCTCATCAAGATTCATAAGCACAAAACGCGCCGCATTCCAAAGTTTGTTGGCAAAATTTCTTGAAGCCTCAACCCTCTCGGGGGAATAACGCATATCGTTGCCCGGCGTATTGCCGGTTGCAAGGGTGAAACGGAGCGCGTCGGCACCGTACTTTTCGATTTCCGCCAGCGGGTCAATTCCGTTGCCGAGGGATTTTGACATTTTTCGGCCCTGGGCATCACGGACTATTCCGTGGAAAAGAACAGTGTTAAACGGAACTTCGTCCATATATTCGAGAGAAGAGAATATCATTCTCGCGACCCAGAAGAAGATTATATCATAACCCGTGACAAGCGTGCTCGTCGGGAAGAAATATTTAAGGTCGAGATTGTTTTCGGGCCAGCCGAGCGTTGAAAACGGCCAAAGAGCGGAGGAAAACCAAGTGTCGAGCGTATCCTCATCCCTTCTGAGTTTGCCGCCGCACTTGGGACAAACCGTCGGGTCTTCGCGCGAAACAATAACCTCGCCGCAGTCGTCGCAATACCACGCCGGAATTCTGTGACCCCACCAAAGCTGACGGGAAATGCACCAATCCTTGATGTTTTCCATCCAGTTATAATAGGTCTTTTCAAAGCGTTTGGGAATAAGTTTGATTTCACCGTCCCTGACGACATCGATTGCCGGCTTTGCAAGCGGCTCCATTTTGACAAACCACTGTTTTGAGACCCTCGGCTCAACCGTTGTTTTGCAGCGGTAGCAAGTGCCGACATTGTGTTTAAACGGCTCGGTTTTGACCAAAAAGCCCTCGCGGTCGAGTTCTTCAACAATGGCTTTTCTTGCTTCAGCTGCGGTCATCCCCTCAAATTTTCCGCCGTTTTCGTTTATATGTGCGTCCTCTGTGAACACATTTATAACAGGCAAATTGTGGCGAAGCCCGACTTCAAAATCGTTCGGGTCATGCGCCGGCGTGATTTTAACAACGCCTGTTCCGAAATCCTTTTCAACATATTCGTCCGCCACAACGGGGATTTCACGGTTGACTATCGGCAGCAGAAGCGTTTTGCCGATTATGTCTTTATATCTTTCGTCATCGGGGTGAACGGCAACCGCAGTATCGCCGAGCATTGTTTCGGGTCTGGTGGTCGCAAATTCCAGATAACCGCTGCCGTCGGTGAACGGATATTTTATATACCAGAAAAAGCCGTCCTTTTCTTCATATTCGACCTCTGCGTCCGAAATTGAAGTAAGGCAATGCGGACACCAGTTTATAATGCGCTCGCCCCTGTAAATAAGCCCTTTTTCATAGAGTCTCACAAAAACCTCTCGCACGGCTTTTGAGCAGCCTTCGTCCATTGTGAAACGAATACGGTCCCAGTCGCAGGAGGAGCCGAGTTTTTTAAGCTGTTCGACAATTCTGCCGCCGAATTTATCCTTCCACGCCCAGGCGCGTTTCAAAAATTCTTCGCGGCCTATATCTTCTTTTGTGACGCCCTCTTTTTTCATTGCTTCAACGATTTTCGCTTCGGTCGCAATTGAAGCGTGGTCTGTTCCCGGAATCCATAAAGCGGCGTAGCCCTGCATTCTCTTCCAACGAATGAGAATATCCTGCAAAGTGTTGTCAAGGGCGTGACCCATATGAAGCTGCCCTGTTATGTTGGGCGGCGGGATAACTATTGTATAGGGCTTTTTCTTTTGGTCGACCTCGGCGTGAAAATACCCGTTTTCCGACCAAAATTTATAAAGTCTGTCTTCAACCGAAGAGGGATTATAAACTTTATCCAACTCTTTTGCCAAAATTCTCTCCTCCTAAACAATTGATTGAGGCTGCCAGGGGCATTCCCCCGGTAAACCTCGGCAATCTAAGCAATTTTATCACATTTTGCGCCAAATTGCTATATTTGTAAAGCAAAAAATGATTTTTTATAATAATTTGAAATTTTCGGGACAAGAATATTACTGTCAGCCGACAAATAAAAATTATGTTTGCGTTTGTACTTCGGCTGACCGCCGTTTGGGAAGCAACAGTTTCTCAAACGGCGTGCGGCGCTGTTTTACATATAAACCGAAAATTAAAACGACAACTGTTCAACCCCGTCGTCGGCTGAGGGGAGCGCTCCCGCCGCCGGCAAATTGCGCGTTCTGTATCTTGACGGTTTTGCAAAAGTTCCCTCTTTATAAGGTGTGACTTCCAAAAGCCGCTGTCCCTTTTTCTGGGTCATAACAGCGACGCCCGAATTATCCTTTGTTGACTTTGCGTTAATTGACGCCGTGTTTAAAAGCAACATTCTTCCGCCCGAAGAGCGCATAAGCAATTCGCAATCCTCGGTTATGTGCATAATTTTGCAA
>CAVDRT010000053.1:0-7361 GCA_963611445.1 bacterium | reverse complement strand
CTTAAAAGGAGCGACGCCGCAAAACTTATTGAAGATAACGGAGGAAAGGTGTCTTCAAGCGTGTCCAAAAAAACCGATTTTGTGCTTGCCGGAGAAGACGCGGGGAGCAAACTTGCAAAAGCGCAAACCCTCGGGATAAATATTATATCCGAAGAAAAATTTTTAGGTATGATTTCTTAAAACTGAATTCTCAGTAAAAAACGGACTGCGGAATATGCCGAGGTTTTATAAGGCAGTACGACAAAACTTAATAAGACTAAGGCATTGCAATGGCTGAATAAGGCTTTGACTGTAAAAGGTCAGAGCCTTTTTTCTGTGTTTAAAAAATCCGCACATTCGCAATTTAAAAACCAGCAGAGTAGAATATAGTCAAGGAGGAAGTTACGATGAGAAATATCAAATACCACCTTGCATTAACCGATAACGAGTACAGCTTAATAATCAACTCATTAAATGACCTGAGAAATGATTTAATCACACAAGGGGTTGATGAGAGATTCCCTTCAACCGAACCTTGACAACTGAATACCCGTTACCGAGTGGAGATACTACGCCAAGACCTTTAAGCGAGCGAATACGTCGGCAAGATGCGGACAGGAATTAACGGACACACGGAAGAACGGCTGAAAAAATTTTAACGAAAATCAAAGGAGAAATTTAACATGGAAAAATTACAAGTTATTGATTCGGAAGGAATTACACCAAGGCGGATTCTCGACGAAAAACTTTAAGGATTGATTAGGTTAAAGCGGCGGTGCCCCGTTATCGGAGACACCGCTTCTTTATTGACTTCGGAACGAAAAGGAATGATTATTGGTGGAATTTATAATTTGCAGTGACTATGATGAACTGTCGGAAAAAGCCGCTGACATATTCGCAGAAACTGTGAAAGCCGACCCGAAATGCACTTTGGGACTTGCCACGGGGTCAACACCTGTCGGAACATACAAAAGGCTTGTTGAGCGTTTCAGAAACGGCGAACTTGATTTTTCGGGCGTCACGACATATGCGGGTGCACAGAATCCGTCGTATATGCGAAAACCTCAACTTGAAGAATTTAAGGATTTTAACAATATTAAAATGGTAACTCTGGCGTCGGAACTTGAAGGCTCTGAGAGTTTTATTGAAAATTGCGGAGTTCACATTTCGCTCGGACATACGGCTTGTGATTATGATACAGCGATGAAAGCGTTTGCGGCAGGGGCGGATTGCCTCACGCACACATTTAATGCTATGAAACCGATACATCACCGTGCGCCGGGTATGATACCGGCGGCTGTCGATGCCGGCACTTATGCACAGGTGATTTGCGATGGAGTGCATATTCACCCGTCAGTCATCAGAATGCTTTATAAATTGTTCGGTGCAGATAAAATGATTCTTATCAGTGATTCGATGCCTGCCGCAGGGCTCCCCGACGGGGAATATACTTTGGGCGGAGATAGGGTGACAGTGACAGACGGAATAGCGCGCACGCCGGACGGAGCCTTGGCAGGAAGCACATCATTTTTGCTTGACTGCGTAAAACAGGCTGTTAAATTCGGAATACCGTTTGATGACGCGGTAAAAATGGCGACCGAAACCCCGGCAAAGTATCTCGGTGAAAAACTCGGTAAAATCGAGGTGGGTTATCCTGCTGATTTTCTCGTGTTTGATGAATCGTTCAATCTCACTTCCACGATTATAAACGGAGAAATCTTTCGTTGATTTTTAAGGAAAATTAAAACCCGATGTCTGAATTTACAGGCATCGGGTTGTTCTTATTTGTTGTCTATTATTTTCCCGTCATAGATTATCTTATAGTTTCCCGAGAGCAAGACCCGTGCGAGATCCCCCTGGTCTTCTATTTTTTGCTCGGTCGCAATTCCGGCATTTTTGACATCGCCTGCCCAGTGGTGGTCTGAGCCGGAGGTCATAATTTTGCCGTATTTCCGTGCCCAAGCCAAAGCGATGTCGTTGCTTGAATTATGTCTTGTGCAACCGTTAAACACTTCATATCCGTCGAGCGAATCGGGATATGTCACCAACATTTTCGGTCTGAAAGGATGCGCCGCAATGAGCACAAGCCCGTGGGAGCGGGTGAATTGATAAAGCCTGTCGGGTCCCAAACCGAAAATTCCGTCTTTGCCCGCGAATTTGACCAAATCAAAAATTGTTTTCTCGGTCAAACCGTAGACCAAATAATCGTTGTGTGCTTCGGGAAAGGCGATTTCAAGTCCGAAAAACACTTGGATTTTGCCCGCTGTTTTTTCTTTCAGTCGGGAATAGGTGTCAAGCGTTTTCTGTGCAAGTTCTTCCCAGGTGAGGTCGGGAAATTTGTTGTAAACCGTGTCGGTGTTAAAATGGTTAACAAGAACAAACCCGCTGTAACCGGCTTCGATAAATTCATCGGCTGTTTCAAACATATCAACTTTTGAACATCTGCTCATTTCACTTGAATGAACATGAAGGTCGTATTTATAATACATTGAACATTCGCCCTTTGCGTGAATTTTTCCGTCCTGTTTTTATCCCTCCGCACTGCCGGGATTTTCTTCGGATGTTTCGGGCTCTGTCGGCGTTGACGGCTCGCTCGGGGTCGATGGTTCGCTCGGTGTTGATGGCTCACTTGGAGTGGATGGCTCGCTCGGAGTCGGGGTCGACGGCTCACTCGGAGTTGGGGTTGAGGGCTCACTCGGTGTGACCGAAGGTGTTGACGGAGCGGCAGGCGTTGTTGTGCCCCCACCCGAAGTGCCTGACTTTTTGAGACTGTATTTTGAAGAAGTCAATTTTTCGGTTTTTACAACCGCGCCGTTTTTGAGGAATGTCCTTGTTGCTGCCACACGGTAATAATTTCCTGAGACATATTCGGTCGTTTTTGAATCGAGTTTAATGGTGTCATATTCGTCGCTCTTGTGACCGAAGATTGAAACGGTGAGTTTTGTTCCTTCCATTGAACATTTCATATAAACGGGGTATTTTCCTGAATTTTTGAGTTTAAGGTCAAGGCGCGGATAATCGATTGTTGCGTCAAATCCCACCTTAGCATATGAAGATGCCCAATAATGGTTGCTGCGCTCCGCAATGCCGAGGCCGGCATAAAGCGCCGCATTATAGATTGTGGTGCTGACCTGGCAAATTCCGCCGCCGATACCGGTAACATATTTGCCGCCGGAGATGACAGTTGCCGGTTTATAGCCTTTTGATGTCAGGTTTGAATTTCCTGTGTGCGAGTTGAACGACCACACTTCACCGGGTTTTATAACAGAGCCGTCGCACGCGCTCAAAGCCAACCTCATATTGTGATTTCCGTTGGCATTGTTGGTTGAAACGGTTGAAAATGTCGCGAGCAGTTCGGCGTCGCCAAACTGTGCCGGAGCGCTTGCGGCTGAGGTGGACGGCACATTTGACACGATAGGCTCAACTTCGGTCACCTTAGCATCTATTGTGCCCTCTTTTTTGCCGGAATTTATAAATTCAATAATTTTCTGCTTTAAATCATCTTTGTCAATTTCACTGCCTTTTTGAGCCTCGGAACTGTTTCCGTCAACGCTCACAATGTTCATTTGCTGTGAAAGGTTGTCAACCTGAATGCCGACGGAATCATCGGAAAGGGTTGCCGTTATTTTGAAATTGATTGAAGACTTCTTAAATCTTCCGTTGATTACATCTTTACGATATTTATTTATTTCTTTAATAACTTCGTCACTGTTATATATGTAACTGAATTTATCGCCTGTCAATGTCTCGGATTTTCCGTTTGCGTTTACCGTGAGTTTGAAATTTGGAGTTATATTCTTTTCAATTTCGGCAATTTTTTTCTTGAGTTCGCTCTCGTTCATTCCTGCAATTGACTTACCGTTCACGGTCATTCCGTCAAAATAGCGCCCGTTGTTTATAAAACTGCTGTTTTGTAAAAAAGACGGGATGGGGCGGCTGCCGCTTTGCCAGCCTCTGACAAGGAAAAATAATATTCCGACGATAACCAAAACCGCAGCGGCAATTGCCGAGATGATTGTAATTGCTCTTTTTGACAATTTAAAGCCTGTCTTTTCGGCAGTTTCGGCTGCATAAAAATCGTCGCTTTCCGCAGTCTTGTCAAGGCTTTCGTCAATTTCGGTTTCCGATTTCGAGTTCGATTTAATATCCGGTTCGTTATCGTTCAAGGGCTCTGCCTGCTCTTGCTTTTCGGGCTCAAAGATATTATATACACCGTTCTCATTGTCCAAGTTGTTTCCCATATTTTATTCCCACTTTCTGTAAATTACCTGTTTTTATGACTGCGAGGAATTCTTATCATCGGGCTCCGCAAACCCCTCTGTGCTTTCTTTCAAAAACAATATTTTCGCGGTCATCAAAAGAAGCTTGAAGTCGTTAAGCAGGGAATAGTTTTCGATATATAACAGGTCCATCATAAGTTTATCTTCGGGAGCCGTATTGTATTTACCGTAAACCTGCGCGTATCCGGTGAGTCCGCCTTTGACCTTGTGCCTTAAATTGAACTCGGGGAATTTTTGATTGTATTCGAAAACATTTTGAGTACGCTCCGGTCTCGGTCCCACAAGAGACATTGTTCCGAAAAGAATGTTGAAAAGCTGAGGAAGTTCATCCATTCTGCAGGGCCTTATGATCCTTCCGACGGGCGTAATCCTGTCGTCATTATCGGTTGCTTTTTTTGCGCCGTCTTTGTCTGCGTCAACAATCATTGAGCGGAATTTGTAAACATTGAAAATTTTTCCGTTTTGCGTGACCCTGTTTTGTTTGAAGAGAACAGGTCCACCGTCGCACAATTTGATGGCGGCAGAAATGATAACCATAATCGGAGAAGCCAAAACAATGCCTATCAGCGAAACAATAATGTCAATCGCCCGTTTGATGATGGCTTGTTCGATAGATAAACCGACATTTCGGCTCAAGAGCACCGGCGTGTCAAAAACCTGCGTCTGGTTTGCGTTGTTTATCAAAATATCGCCTACCGAGGGCATAAGATAAATTCTTTTTCGGTTTGTGTAGCAATATATAAGTATTTTCTCTTTGATTTCTTTATTCATATCGCATATTAAAACCGCTTTGTATTTGTCTATGGATTTTTTGATAACATCAAAACCCATATCTACATTAACGCCGCTGTCTATCACATAATGGTCTTTTATCATACCCATTTTTCTGATAATCTCACGGCTTTGATAGTCGTTTTTAAAAATAACAAGAATATGACGGGCTTGGTGCATTCTGAAATAAACGCTGTTAAGCAGCGAAGAAGAAAGAAACGCAAGCACGCTTTGGACTGCAATAAGTCCCACCGTTGGCATAACGGGCAGCATTGCACGCGCGACAAGGCAAAGCACAAAGTATGCCGCAATGTCTGTGAAAACAATTGCCAGAAAGCAGCCGTATAAGACCTCATGAAGCCGAGAAACTCCGATTTTCAATGCCCCGAAAAGCATAAAAAAGAGGAATATGAGCCCGACATAGAAGAATACAACTATAAAGTTGCCTTTGTAACTGAACAGTGAGCGTTCATAAAAATTTTGCCAAAAAGCGATGAACATACTTACGAGCGAAAAAAGCATAAATATTTTCAAAATGAACATCGCCGAATTTCTGAATTTTCTTAATGTATCCATAAAATCTCCGTATGCTTTCCGAACGGCAGTGTAAGGTTGCCGCTTTGCCGCCCGCCGTTTTCACGCAAAATTTATTAAGGCAGAGGCTTTTCCGTCGGAAAACTTTTATGAGCAGATTAAAACTGAAAATGTTCCGGGTCCGAAATCAACCCATATAAAGATACAACAAAATTACCGTTTTGTCAATAAAAAGGGGGTTGGGCTGGCGAGAGCCAAACACCGCAAACCCCGCGCGATACTTCGCGCGGGGTTTATCTATATCAATATTTAATTTTAAAACACTGAAAACTCACGACTCGGTAAATTCAAATTGCTGTAATCAGTTAAGATTTCGGATAACTGCTTAATGATTTAAACGATAACACTGTTTAACTTTAAGCATTATGACCTATGTTCGTGATTAAGAGCCTTGAGTTTTAAGAATAAATGTACATCGGACTCACTCCAAAATTTTCAAGTTCTCTTCTTGTGATACCGTTAAGGTTAATCATAAAATTTTATACCTTAAATACCTTTAAATATTGAAATTTAATATTGAATTTGTTTTTGTTCCAATCAATTAAACTGAACTTCGGACTCATTCCTTTCGGATTTTTGTTCTTGTTGTTCTGTTTATAATCGAATGAGAAATTTGAACTGAAAGTTAAGTAATTTTCGGACTCACACCTTTCGTTTAAGATTTTTGCCATTCGACATCAAGCTTCTGCATTGGTATCGACCCCTTTCGAATCACTCTGGATTTTTCTTCAGTTCCTTTTTGCATCTTTATATTAGCACATCGTTTGTGAAATGTCAATAGGTTTTATTAACTTTTTTGAAAAAGTTTTCGACAAAATACCCACAATCATAAAAAGAGCGCCATTTTCTCGGATCAAATAACATTTTTTCCGTATTGACTAATAAAGATTCAAAGGTTAAAATATTAAAAACGGCAAAAACACGCTGAAAAATAATCTGTTTTATCCGAAACGGGTCAAAATTTGCATTTATATATTTGTCGATATTTTCTGATTGGAGAACAAAAATGAACGAAGAATACAATCCCGATATAATAAGCCTCACAGATGAAGACGGAAACGAATTCACATTTGAACTGATTGACCGAATGGAAATCGACGGGGTGTCGTATGTTGCAATGCTTCCCGTGTTTGATGACCCACAGGCGCTTCTTGACGATGACGGTCAACTGGCTGTTTTTAAGGTTGTTGAGGAAGACGGCGAAGAATGTTTCGACGAAATAGAAAACGATGATGAATATGATATGGTCGCGGACGCTTTTGTCAACCGTTTGCAGGATTATTTTGATATTGACGAAGAATGATTTGTGATATTTAATGCAATAATATCTTTATAATATTTGTCCTGTTCTGTTCGCGAATGACTTCTTTATAACCCTACAATCTTTTTATTAGGGAGCCTTGCTCCGGCCGTGGGAATGCAGACCTCCCGACAGGTCTTTGAATCTGCTCGGAAGAAGGGAGCTCGAGACGGTTGGGAAGACACCCACCTGCTTTATTTGCAGGTTATTAACAGAAGCTTACGGCAGAACGGGATTTTAATTCAGTATCGTTGGATTGCTGTTCGGATAAAACGGCATTTATCCGACATTTGATGAAAGTCAAAAACCGTCCGCTTGCAATCGGGACAGATTGGGCCGCGGCTTTTCGGCGTCCTCCGGTTAGGCTGGCGAGAGTCGAACTCCGTACGGTTTCGCTCGCCCCTTTGTTCACGCAACTTTGCGCTTATTACCCGTAG
>CAVDRT010000052.1:0-4561 GCA_963611445.1 bacterium | reverse complement strand
GGGCATTGAGCCGATATAAGTTCTCCTGTGGCCGCGGATTTCGGCTTCGTCGCCCACGCCGCCGAGCGCAATCCTTGCATATTTCCTGCCCATACATTCGGCAACCGATTTCGCGATTGAGGTTTTTCCGACTCCGGGCGGACCGATAAAGCAAATAATCTGCCCTTTGACATCGGGATTAAGCGCCCTGACAGACAGCATTTCAATCATTCTGTCCTTGATTTTTTGAAGTCCGTAATGGTCGCGTTCCAAAATTTTTCTTGACTTCTCAATATCGATTTTATCGTTTGTGTATATTCCCCAGGGAAGTTCCAGGCAGCAATCAAGATAATTTCTGATAACGGTGGCTTCCTGTGAATTCGAAGCCATTTTTTTGAAGTGGGCGACCTCTTTCAAAAGTTTGGTTTTCACTTCGTCCGACGCTTTGAGCGAACTGATTTTTTCGGTATATTCAGCTGCTTCTTCGTCGGGGTCGTCCTCACCGTAAAGTTGTTCGTTGAGTGCCCTCACCTGCTCGCGCATATAATATTCACGCTGGTTATCCTCCATTCTTTCGGCGACGGTTTTGTTGATTTTTTCGTCTATTTTAAGAATTTCGGTTTCGTGGACTAAAAGCGAGACAACTGCTTCAAGGCGTTTTTGCGGATTAAGTGTTTCCAAAATGAACTGCCTGTCGTCAAGTTGTATTGTGGTGTTTGAAGCGATATAGTCGGCAAGATAGCCCATATCGTTGCTTGAAATAACCGTCATCATCACATCGGGCGGAATTTTGCCGTTCATTTCGGCATAATCCTCAAACGCTTCGCGCACACGGCGGACAAGCGCCTCTTTATAGGCTTTTGAAGCGCGCGGGCGGCGGTCTTCAAGTATTCTGACCGACGAAACCAAATAAGGCTCTTTTGATGTGAGGTTTACACATTCGGCACGGCAAATGCCCTCAACCAGAATTTTAACGCCGCCGTCGGGCAATTTCAACATTTGGCGCACTTTTGCAATAACGCCGATGTCATAAAGCCCCTCGCGGGTCACATCGTTTTCAAGAATATCGCGCTGGGTCAAAAGAAAAATCCTTTGGTCCGTGTCCATAGCGGCGCGCAATGCGTCGATTGATTTTTGACGGCCGACATCAAAATGGACAAACATACGCGGAAAAACCACCACGCCGCGCAGCGGCATTGTGGGCAAAAACATAATATCGTCAATCATTTGTGACATAAAAACATTCCTCCTTCGGAATTTCGGGCTCGGTGTGCTCCGCCTTTCGGGGTAAACCTGCCGCTTCGCTTGATTATACTATAAAAAAGGGCGGCGGCGCAAGGGATAAAGCAGGCTAAAATAATGGAAGCACACCCAAAAAAATCAGTCTATTCCCCAAATTTCCCGGTTTTTCAAAACCTCTTCGGCACTTTTTTTGTCGTTATCAATTGCGGCCGTCAGTTCTTCGGGTGAAGAGAATTTTCTCTCGGGTCTCAAAAATTTCAAAAATGAAACACGGATATTTTTTTGGTAAAAATCGCCGCTCGCGCCGAAAATAAATGTTTCCGCCAACGGAGATTTGACCTCATAGGTCGGCCGTATGCCGAAATTTGTCACCGCGCCGAAAGAAACGCCGTCGAGCAAAACACGCGCGGCATAAACCCCGAATCGGGGGAGGACAATGCCCTCGGGCGGCCGCTGATTTACAGTCGGGAAGCCGAGCAGGCGCCCTCTGTGGTCGCCGCTTGAAACCGCGGCGGAAAAGCCGAAAGGCTTATACAAAAGGCGGTTGGCTTTTTCGATTTCGCCGGAGGTTATCATTTCTCTGACGGCGGTTGAAGAAACAATCCGACCGCCCTCCGTAACCGGCTGCGAAACCCTGAGTTCAATGCCGTTTTTCAAGCAATAGTCCGACAAAGCGGCGGTGTCACCCTCGGCATTTTTGCCGAAACGGTAGTTAAATCCGCAACAAAACATTTTGGGGGAAAGCCGCGCCTTTAACATATTTAAAAATTCTGCGGGCGGCATATCCCTGATTTCTTCAAACTCAAAAATAAGAACTTCTTCAAATCCCATTTCTTTCAGATAGGAGAGTTTGTCCGAAACGGTTAAAATGCAGGGTGAGCCTTTGGGCGGCGCCGAAAAAGTGACGGCGACAGGGCGGTGACCGCTTGCTATTGCCGCTTTAAGCACCGCGCGGTGGCCGCGATGTATGCCGTCGAATGTTCCGAGGGCGACGGCAGAGCCCTTTTTTTCGTATGACAACTTATAACACCTCAATCGGTTATAATGCACTTGACCGCAAGTTCGCCCCGTTCGTCGTTTCGAACACCGAGGCCCAAAAATTCTTCGCCGAACATCACTTTATAATATTCGCAGTTATCGCTCGGAAGCCGCAGCCTGTCAAGGCTCAAAGCGCCGCCGTGCAAAAACCTTGTCCTCTGGTTTTCGGTGATATAAACCTTTTCGAACTGCGGCACGGCGGTGTCGGCGGATTTCAGAAATAAATCGGGATTTTCCTCAAGTTTTTGAAATCCGACGCAGTCGTTGATTGAAAAACCTGCGGTTTCAGTCCTTCTTAATTCACACAAAACCGCTCCGCAGCCGAGGGATGCACCGATGTCGTCGCAAAGCGAGCGGATATAAGTTCCTTTGGAACAAAGGCAGTCGATTTCATATCGGTTTTGAGGCAAAGCCTTTATCAAATTTAATTCTTTAATATTCACGCGCCGGGCAGGGCGCTCGACCGAAACGCCTTGCCTCGCAAGGTCATAAAGTCTGACCCCGTCTTTTTTGAGCGCCGAAAACATCGGCGGAATTTGTGAGATTTCACCCAAAAATGAAGAAAGCGCCTTTTTGACATCTTCTTCACCGACATTCACTTCGGAAACGGACAGCGTTTTGCCCGTTATGTCAAGCGTGTCGGTCGTTTTCCCGAGTTCGAACACCGCGCGGTATCTCTTGTCGGCGTCCAGCACAAAGCCCGAAAGGCGCGTCGCGCGGCCGAGCAATATCGGCAGCACCCCGGTTGCCATCGGGTCAAGCGTTCCCGTGTGGCCGACCCTTTTTTCGCCGTAAATTCTCCGGAGTTTCGCCGCCGCCGCAAAAGAGGTCATACCCGACGGCTTATCAAGCAATATAAGCCCGTTCATCTGACATTCTCCAATGCGGATTCAACGGTTTGAAGCACGCGCGTTTTAATCTCCTCAATATCGCCGCGCATTTTGCAGCTTGCGGCGCAAAAATGACCGCCGCCGCCGAGTGACGCCGCCATTTCGCCGGCGTTTGCAGGCTGATGCGTCCTGAACGAAGCTTTGAAAATTCCTTTTTTCTTTTCGATTATCGTGACGCCGACCAAAACGCCCTCAACCGTGCGCGGAATTGACGCAATCCCGTCAAGGTCTTCATTCACGCAGTGCGAAGCCTTTATCATATCATTTGTAATGCACATCACGGCACACCTGCCGCCGAAATGGTAGGATAGGGTTGAAAGCGCCGCCTGTTCAATTGCCAGACGCTCTTTCGAATTGGTTTCAAACATACGGCGGTTGATTTCGGCGTGATTTGCGCCATTTTCGATAAGTTCGGCGGCAATTCGGTGGGTTTCCGCCGAAACGCTGCTGAATTTAAAACAGCCGCTGTCGGTCGCGATTCCGGTATACAGCGCATTTGCAATATCCGCGGTTATTTGAGCCGACATTTCGCGCGCCAAATGATAAACCGCCTCGCAGCAAGCCGACGCCTTATCTTCAAGATAAAGATTTTCGGCATAGTATGTGTTCGACGGGTGGTGATCTATGCAAAGGTCGATTTTTTCATACTTTTTGCAGTCGCCGTCCAGAAGCACTGTGTCGGCAACATCGACCGCAACAACCGTTTGCGGCTCAAAATCGAGCGTATTTTCCCTTTTCATATAGTCATATTTCGGCGGCATATAGTCCGACAAAACGACCGCCGCTTTTTTGCCCGACTGCTCCAAAATCTGCATAAGGGCATATCCCGACCCAATGGTGTCACCGTCGGGCGACGCGTGGGTGAGGATTATAAAATTATCGTGATTTTTCAAAAATTCCGCCGTTTCACGCACGGTCAGTTCTTTGCAACGGATTTCCAAAACAGTCACACCTTTTCTTTTTTATTCTTCGGTTTTCGGGGCGCTGTCGCCCTCATCTCCGCCGTTTCTTTCATTTTCGTCGAAATTGTTGATTATTTCGGCAATGTGTGCGCTGTGTTCGATTGAATTATCGGCGACAAATCTGAGTTCGGGAACTTTGCGAAGTTTCATTGAAGCGCCTATCTCACGGCGCAGGAATCCCGCGGCATTTTTAAGTCCTTTAACGCTCTCAACTGTTTTGTCATACCCTTCAATCGCGCTGACATAAACGGTGGCGTAACTCAGATCACCCGAAACATCGACCTTAATGATACTCAAAAGTTTGCTTATTCTCGGGTCTTTAAGTTCGGTTATAAGGCTTGAGAGCACACGGCGCAAGTCCGATGAAATTCTGTTGTTTTTAAATCCTGCCATAATTTTCTTGTATGATATAGTTAAGGCTACATCATACCCTTTCTAAATTATTTACGC
>CAVDRT010000051.1:0-21062 GCA_963611445.1 bacterium | reverse complement strand
CCGACAGCGTGCGCCTTTGCGACCTTGCGGATTATGAGCGTGAAAAGAAAATCATTCTTGATAACACCCGCGCGCTGCTTGACGGCAAGCCTGCGGCAAATATGCTTTTAACGGGTGACGCGGGAACGGGCAAATCCTCAACCGTCAAGGCTGTTGTCAATGAATTAAAGGACGACGGATTGAGAATTTTGGAGATACGCAAGGAGCAGTTGCGTGAAATTCCGGCGGTTTTGGACGAATTGTCGCAAAATCCGCTCAAATTCATTTTGTTCATCGACGACCTTTCTTTCACAAAGGACGATGACAATTACAGTGCGCTTAAAGCCGTGCTTGAGGGCTCTGTTTCGGCAAGGTCACAGAATGTGGCAATTTATGCCACAAGCAACCGCCGCCATTTGGTGAAAGAATCATTCTCGGACCGTGACGGAGACGATGTTCACCGCAATGACACATTGCAGGAACTCATATCGCTGTCAGACCGTTTTGGTATTCAGGTGACATTCAGCCGTCCCGACAAAAGCACATATCTCGATATAGTTCATCACCTTGCGGCAGAACACGGCATAAAAATAAAACCCGAGGAACTTGACTTGCAGGCGGAGGCGTTCGCCCTTTCAAGAGGAGGGCGAAGCGCACGCGCGGCAAGACAGTTTGTCGACGGGATTTTGGCAAGGTAGATATTAGATGTCAGACTTTAGATATTAGACATTAGATTTTAGATATTAGACAAGGGAGCCGTTGGGTTTTGCGTTCATTGCCGGTAAACGCAGATACCAATGGCTCCCTTCTTTTCACGAAGTGAAATAGAGGGGAGCTGTCACCGTAGGTGACTGAGGGGGTATTTACATTAGATTTTAGACTTTATATATTAGACGAATGTAAAAACACCCCTCAGCCGCGGTTGTACCGTGACCGGGGGTGTTTTCTTTAAAAAGTCAAAAACTTAATTTTCCGACTGAAGACTGTCTTCGTCAAGGGTGTTTTCTGCCTCGCTGTCGGCGGTTGTGTCTTCGTCCACACGGCTCACATATGTGAAAGTGCCAAAACTGTCAATATGCATTGTGCCGTCTTCGTCAAACCAACTGTGATGTGCGACACCGTCGTGTTCGTTATAAAAATAGTCGGCTTCGTATTCCTGCGAATACTGAATAAATCCGCTCGCTTCAATATTATCGGAATTATAAAGTGTGAATCTAACCTCGTCACCGTCTTCATTCGGCTCAACCACAAGTTCCCGTCCGTCGGTATCTTTCCAAATTCCGCGGTACATAGCATAATCCATAAGCAAGGTGAATTTGAATTTTTGCGGTAAATTTCAGTGCGATTTTGAACGCCGCGGCTTAATTGTTCAGTTTCTTTTTATAATCTTCGCCCCACGCCCACATAGAGTCAAGAATGGGTTTTAGGCTCTTCCCGAGTTCGGTTAAGGAATATTCCACCCTCGGCGGCACTTCGGCATAGACCTTGCGGTGAACAAGCCCGTTTTGTTCCATATCGCGCAGCTGCGCCGTCAAAACCTTTTGTGAGACCGAGCCGATAGACTTTTTCAGTTCTCCGAATCGTTTTGTTCCCGGCATAAGGTCGCGAAGTATCAGCACTTTCCATTTATCGCCGATTAAAGTCAGTGTGGTTTCTACCGGGCAAGCCGGCAGTTCCTTTGTTTTCCCGCTCATATATTAAGCCTCCGCAACAGTATCCTTTGGTTTCTTACATTCCGATTATACCATACGGGCGTATTTCCCGTCAAGCGTAAAGAAGAAACAAAAAATTTGCTTGACACAAATCATCCGAAAGCCCTTTTTTACCTCGGTAACCGTCCGATAGTATCTCTGCGGTAACTTTGCCACAATATTGTGCGTACTTTACAAACATAAAAACGACTCGTATAATGAGAGCAGAAGTTAGGCTGCTGTGATACTCAATAAAATAAAAATCGGAGGAATTTATTATGAAAATTGCAGTTGTATGTGCAAACGGAAAAGCGGGCAGGCTTATCACTAAGGAGGCAGTCGGCAGAGGGTTTGATGTAACCGCAGTAGTTCGCGGCGAAAATAAGTCTGTCGCCGAAAACGCAATCATTAAGGATCTTTTTAATCTCACAAAAGAAGATCTTTCGGGATTTGATACAATTGTTGACGCTTGCGGCGGATGGAGCGAGGATACCATTCCGGTCATTCCGAAAGCGGGCGAATATCTTTGCAATCTGCTGTCGGGTACAAACAAACGGCTTGTTATCGTCGGCGGTGCAGGAAGTCTTTTTGTGAATCCGGAACATACTGCCACCGTTGCGGACGGCGCTGATTTTCCTGACACATTCAAACCTCTTGCCGCGGCGCATCAGAAATTGTTGGACGCTTTAAGACAGCGCAAGGATGTGAAATGGACCTACATCAGCCCTGCCGGAGATTTCAGGGCCGACGGCGAGCGCACCGGAGAATACACTCTAGGCGGCGAAGAACTTGTGCTTAATTCCAAGGGTGAAAGCGTTATCAGTTATGCCGACTATGCTGTTGCTTTTGTGGACGAAATCGAAAAAGGCAACCATATTTACGAGCGTATAAGCGTTGTAAGCAAGTGATTGCTTTTGCCCGCAGAAAGCAATCGTAAAAGAGGGATAGTATGACGCAAAGCGAAAGAAGATTATACCTGATAACGGAACTGAAAAAAGAAAATCGGCAATACGCCGACCTTCAAGTTCCGTCGGACGCGGCGGAGCAGAAAATACTGCTCCGTTCGCTTTTCAATGTGCGGATGCCGAAAGCGGCAAGTGATGAATTCTTAAAAATACAGGACGAATATTTAAGGGAAGAAACGCGTCAAAAGGGCGTGACCGACCTTGCCGTCATCACACCCGTCTGTCCCGATATATATTTGTGGCAGGGAGATATAACCACTCTGAAATGCGACGCTGTCGTCAATGCCGCAAACAGTCAAATGCTCGGCTGCTTTTGCCCGAATCACGGCTGTATTGACAACGCCATTCATACCTACGCAGGTGTACAGCTCCGCTTTGACTGTGCAGAACTGATGAAAAAGCAGGGGCGCGAAGAGCCGGCGGGGCAGGCGAAGATAACGCCGGCATACAATCTGCCTTGCAGGTTTGTCATTCACACGGTAGGTCCTATCGTGTGCGGCAGACTGACGGATAAGGATTGTGAACTTTTGCGCAGCTGCTATCGTTCCTGCCTCAAACTTGCAGATGAAAATAATTTAAAAAGCATTGCTTTTTGCTGTATTTCTACCGGCGAATTTCATTTTCCGAATAAAAGGGCGGCGGAAATTGCAATAGATACCGTGAAAAAATATAAAGCGGGAACCCAAAGCAAAATCAAGGTGATATTTAATGTTTTCAAAGATACGGACTATAAAATCTACCGAGAACTTCTCGGATAATATAAAGCGGCTTCAAAATGCACTTAATTCTGCCGATGCGGTTGTCATCGGTGCGGGCGCAGGGCTTTCGGCTGCGGCAGGCTTCGATTACGGAGGCGAGCGCTTTCGAAAATACTTTTCCGATTTTGAAGAAAAATACGGCATTCACGATATGTACTCCGGCGGCTTTTATCCGTATGACAGCGCCGAGGAATACTGGGCGTGGTGGTCGCGGCACATCTTAATAAACCGCTATGATTGCCCCGTCGGAGAAGTGTATAAAAATCTGCTTTCTCTTATAGAGGACAAGGATTATTTTGTGCTGACTACCAATGTCGACCACCAATTTCAGCGTGCGGGCTTTGATAAAAAGCGCTTGTTTTACACGCAGGGCGACTACGGTTTGTTTCAGTGCAGCACGCCCTGCTGCCCGGAAACTTTCGATAACGAAACGGCTGTCCGTGAAATGGTAAAAAGGCAAAAATATATGAAAATCCCGACCGACCTTTTGCCCGTTTGCCCGCATTGCGGCGCGCCGCTCACCGTAAATCTGCGCTGTGATGATAAATTCGTTGAAGACGAGGGTTGGCACAAAGCAGCGGAAAGATATGAAAACTTCCTTCGCACAAGGAGCGGTCAAAAAATTCTGTTTTTGGAACTCGGCGTCGGTCTTAACACTCCGGTTATTATAAAATACCCGTTTTGGCAGATGACGGCAAAAAACTCCAATGCCGTTTATGTCTGCCTAAACAAAGGTCAGGCATTTTGCCCGCGGGAAATAGAACGGCAAACCGTTTGTGTTGATGCGGACATTGCACAAGTGTTGGAAGGATTAAAACAGCAGAAAGAAATGTTATAAAAATATGCTCAGTGCGGCAGGAATTACCCGCCGCACTGAAATTTTGCCCCGACAACCGGATTGCGTTTTTTAGTGAAATATCATTGCAGGATATTAAGTAAAATTCGCCTCTTCACGCTGATTATCACTTGAATACCATGCATATCACACCTGTCATTTTTCGCCGCCTTATCTAACAACCTTGTACTTAACTCGCGGACCGTATTTTACAGAGGAAAGAAGCCCCAACTGCTCAAATTTTAGAACAAAACCTCGGATTGTTGCGTAGGCGGCGTTCCCAAAATCCTTTTCGAGCCGTTTTGTTGAAAATTCACCTGTACCGTAGGCTGACAGTACAAACCTCCAGAGTTTTGTTTCTTTTTCGGTTATTTTTCCGTCTTTAACGGCGTCATCATAAACAGTTAGGGTTTCAACGGCGGGAGAGCCCTCATTCATCTTATTGTAAACATTGTTTATGAAGTAAAGAATGAACGGGGTTACATCTATTTTACCGCTCAGTTTCTTGTTTTCTTCAATTACCGTGTAAGCGTCATAATATGCTTTGCGGCTTTTTTCGATCCTGCTTGAAAAAGGAATAAACAGCGCCGACCGGTAACCCTTTTGAATTAAAAACCATAAATGAACTAGCCGCGCAATTCTGCCGTTCCCGTCAAAATACGGATGTACAAAGGCAATATAAAAATGGATGATTGCCGCCTTAATTAAATCATTAATGTCATCCTCGGCATTAGCAAATGCGATAAGCGACTTCATAAACTCAGGCACTTTTTGAGCGTCAAGCCCCGAATGTTCAATATGATCGCTGACAACATAAACCGTATCGTGTCTGTAAAATTTGCCCTCTGACAATTTATCGTCATTGGTTAAAAAGTTGCCGACAGTCATCATATAAAGTTTATATAAATTGTCCTCGGTTATTTTGTTGGCGATATCGGCAATAAATTCAAGCCCATGCTTGATGCCCAAGATTCTATTTTCCTGCTCGCCGTCAGGCGCCATGCCTTTTAGGATTTTGCGCACACTGTCACGGCTGAAATCCACGCTTTCAATAGCCGAAGTGGATATAATTTCCTCCTCGGCGGCTTTGATTCCGTAATGCTTATCCTGCGGCTGTAATAACAGCTTTACCGTGTTTTGATTGACGGCATTAAAGGCTTCTGTAAAAACAATATTGTTACCGTCAAAATCATAAAGCGGCAAAGGTTTATAATATAATTCCTCTAATGTCTTAAGAAAGCTGTCAAAATCCGCACCGTACTTGTATTTTAGTTTTTTATAGTCCGGAAAATGCTTATCTTTTAGCATTTCGGTAAAAACTTTAATGTCCATAGCGGCCTCCCGATATAATAAAGTATCAGTTTATATCAGTGTATCGCAAACGCAAAGAAATGTCAAGCATGAAAACTACGGTAGAATGTATTTTATATACATCGGTATTAAGAATTATTTTGTTTCATTTCCGCAACAAAAACAAAAGCAAAATCTGTTTCAAATACTTTCATTAAATTCATTCCGCTTTGTGTGATATACTTCACAATATCTTCTTTATTATCAGGATAGATTTTGATTTTTCGTGTGCCGTAATCAATGTTATCGCTTTGATTTTTATCTACTGAAAGCACAAATCGACCACCGTCGTTTAACAATGATTTTACCTTATTGATTGCGGCTTGTTTGTCTTTTATATGCATAAAGGTGAGAGACGAATAAATTACATCGAATTTGCGCCCAAACTCATAGCTCATAAAATCGCCGCAAACAAGCGTTACATTCGTCTGTTTTTTCAGGTTTTCCTTTGCCCGTTTTACGGTTTTCGGTGAAATATCAATGCCGTAAAATTCATGGCATTCGGGCGCTACACGAACGGCAAGCCGCCCGGTTCCCACCCCGACCTCAAGCACGGATTTTTCTTTTGTCAGCTGTAACGAATCAATAAACTGTCGCCCATCCCATTTGTCCATATATTCCCGCAGAGGCTCCGGGTCGTGTACGGGATCGTTATTTTCTTCGACGAGTAGGTCATAATTATTCGAAACAGCGGACATTTTGCAAAAATACCGCCTTGTGCTACCGATTTCTCCGGTCGGTGTAACCGCAAACCTGCACTTTTTATAAAACCCAACCGCCTCGTCATCGGTTTCGACTGTGATCGTATCTATCGGAAATTGATTTAAAATAAAATCAATAAGGCTTCTGCCGATACCGTGCTTGCGGTATTTGGGTTTCACGGCAATATCCAAAATCTCGGCGGTGTCGTTTTCCGTTTTTAAAACAACAATACCGGCATACACACCGCCAATTTTGCAGGCATACACAAAAATATTTTTATCCGCCGAGTATTTTTCTGCCCTGCGTCTTAGTCGTTCCGGCGTGGGATTGTAGACACTCGGTTTCATAAGCACCAGAATTTTGGGATCAAAAAGGTTTGCTTTTACATTCATGATCGCGGTAATTTTTTGGAGTTCTATTCCCAATACGCCGTATTTTTTGATCTGCTCCTTTGTATAATACTTTTCCATATCCGTGTAATGCGCTGTTTTTAGATCGTTTTCGGAATATCCGCATTTTTCTAATGGCAGGGCCTTATACAACTGCTCGAAATCCAGGAATTTATGCAGCTTTATAACCTCAGCAAAAATAACGGAATTTATCTCACCGCAACGAAATTCTATTCGATCGCCGATTTTGATTTTCTGCCTCTTTTCATCATTCAGCCGCAGTTCAATCGTTTTGCTCCCCTTTTCAATTTTTAAAAAAGCAGACGGATCAAGGTTCATTATATGGGTCATAACAAATACTCCTTAATGTCACCTGTAAATTGGTTGCCGCAGCGTGACAGTTCACCGAGCACACGGTTTATTCCCTGTTCGGTCGTGTACCGGTTATTTTTCGTGATATTATAGCAATGCACAGGGCAGACAATAAATTCGGTATCGGAAAAAGGCCAACTGATAAAGCATAAGGCAGCATCGGGTGCTCAACTTCAATAATTATAAAATTTTTTCATATAATATTGACATATTTAAGCCATTGCTTTGCAATCAACATATGTCCGGCGGCAGTCGGGTGGACTCCGTCCCATATCCAATGTTTATATCCGAGTTGCGGATTGTTTTGATATGCTTTTTCAAACTTTTCTCTCAGCGGCACAAAAATCAAGTTGTTTTCCTCGGCAATTTGCTTTGCGGCGGACGAGTATAAGGGAAGATATTTCTTTAAAACACCTTTGTATTTTTCGTTTGCGGCTTCGTGAAAGCAAAACGGCTCGCAAATTACGATTGTTGTTTTGGGCAGGGCGGCTTTAGTCTTGTCAATCAAACTTTGAAATCGGTTTTTATATGCGATGTCACTTTCGATGATTTCAGCGTCTGCAAGTTGAAGTATATCATTTATTCCGATTAAAATGCTTATGATATCGGGGTTATAAGGCAGGGTGTCCGTTTCATAGCGTGCTGACATATCCTCCAATCTGTCTCCGCTGACACCTTTGTTTATTATTTTAATGTTATTTGTCGGGTATTCGGCTCCCAGATAAGCCGCCAAAAGGAAAACATAACTGTGACCGTATATGTGATTCATATCCGCGGCGCTGTCTATATGAGCCATATCTGTAATTGAATCGCCCTGAAATAAAACAGTTTTCATTGTCGTTCTCCGTTTCGTGTTTTTAATAAAAATATATTCGTCAATACCCTTAGGTTGACAAAATCGCTTGACTTAATATCACTCTGGTGATATAATATGGTTAGTAATTTGGAGGTGTGACAGATGGGACATATAATCACTTTATTTCACGGCTCAGAGAAGGTTGTTGAAGTGCCGACCTTCGGGGTAGGTAAAAAAACGAATGATTTCGGACTTGGATTTTACTGCACCGAAAGCGAAGGACTCGCAAAGGAATGGGCCGTTTCTTCTCTGCGGGACGGATTTTGCAATCGATATACATTGGATACCGAATATTTGAACATACTAAATTTGAACAGTCCTGACTATACGATTCTCAATTGGATTGCCGTTCTTGTTGAACATAGGTTGTTCTCCATCAAAACACCTGTTGCAAGGAGAGCAAAACGATACCTAATTGATAATTTCGGCATCAATGTGAATGCTTATGATTTAATTACGGGATATCGTGCCGATGATTCCTATTTCGATTATGCCGAATCCTTTTTAAACAACGGAATATCCTTAGAACAACTTGCAAGGGCGATGCAGCTTGGAAAGCTTGGCGAACAGATTGTACTGAAATCCAAGTTTGCTTTTTCACGCATTCAATTTGAAGGATTTGATGTTGCTGAAAAAGAAGAGTTTTATGTTTCGCGCAAAGCGAGAGATGATGAAGCGAATGGGCTTTACCTTGAAATGCTTGAAGAAGAAAGCGACGGCTTGTATATCCAGGATATCATAAGAGGAGGGATAACAAACGATGACTCACGCATACCAAGAAATATATCTGAATAAGGCGCAATCGGTATTGGGTGATGCCTTTGATTACGCAATAAATACCTGTGGAATTGCGGGCAAGGATTTTATCAAACTTTTTTTGGCGAGTACCGCCTGCGGTCGCATGGAAAACGGAGAACCGACCTATATAGCGGGAAAAAGCGGGATAGAAATTGTTTTGGAAATCGTTTCAGAAACAATGAATAAAGAAATCACCAAAGAACCTGGGGAACATTTCGGGCGTTCCAAGGAATATTGGATAGGGTGGGCTGTGGCATACTATCAATGGTATTCTTGCAGAAAATACAGCGAAATCTTCAAAGTTCTTTCTTTTGATGATCTCGGTCAGATGTACTATACACTCCACGAGGCAGACATTACGAAATTTGTAGATATCGTAAATGAACGCATGCGCGAGTATTTCCCTGAAACAAATTTGAAACGCATTCGTGTGGCATACGGCTGCACACAATCCGAGCTTGCGACGAAGGCAGATGTAAGTCTTCGTTCCATTCAAATGTACGAACAGCGAAACAAAGATATCAACAAGGCAAGCGTTGATACGGTATATCGGCTTGCCAAAGCGCTTGGCTGTACAACGGAAGACTTAATAGAAAGATAAAAGATTTAGAGTTGAGTTTTGTTATACCCTTTCTCAATGCACATTTGTGGGATAACAGGGTATAACAAGCGATGGCAGTGATATGCTGCACATTGTTCGGCGTGACATTATATTCGCCGATAACCGCCGCAAGGTGATTTTACTCTTCTGTTCAAAATCCTTGACATGTTTCGGAAATAAGTAAAGCCCCAAAGGCTTGTGCCTTTAGGGCTCTGGTGGGAGAGAATGGATTCGAACCATTGAAGCATAAAGCAACAGATTTACAGTCTGCCCCCTTTGGCCACTCGGGAACTCTCCCATATTCAATTTGCCGAAGGCTGCAAAACCTTAAACAGCAGAACTTATTTTAACATACGCGCCGCCAAATGTCAACTGTTTATTTCGTGTTTTTTTAAACAAATGAGGGCGGCGTATATGCCGAATAAAACATATATGCCGCCCGTGCGAGTTACTGTTTGTTTTTAAGGCGTTTGTCCGATTTGACCGAAAAACGGGTCCCGACGCTTTGGAACACCTGCACCAAAACAATGAGCAGAATAACCGCCAAAAACATAATTAAATATTTATATCTGTAATAACCGTAGTTTATCGCAATTTTTCCGAGTCCGCCGCCGCCGATGATACCGCTCATTGCGGAATATCCGAGTATGGTTGTGACGGCAATCGTCGCATTTGAAATGAGCGACGGCATACTTTCCGGAATCATAACTTTTGTTATGATTTTAAAGGGGGAGGCGCCCATACTTTGCGCCATTTCAATTGTGTTGGGACTTATTTCTCTCAGGCTGCTTTCGGCAAGCCTTGCAATAAACGGAAAAGAGGCGATAACAAGCGGAACAATCGACGCCACCGTTCCGACCGTAGTTCCCACAATCGCTCTTGTGAGCGGAAAAACAAGAATCATAAGAATTATAAACGGGACGGAGCGAAGCAGGTTTATCACCACATTCAAAATGTGCATAAGCCACGAGGGGAGCGGTAAAACGCCGCCTTTTTCGCCGACGACCAGCAAAACGCCGAGCGGCAGACCGATGACGGTTGCAACCGCGGTTGAAAGCAGTGTGACATAAACCGTCTCCCACAGCGCAAGCGGAAATTGTGTGGCGATAATATTCCACGCCTCTTTAAGCGCGTCGGCTGAAAACAAATCGTTAAACATTTTCGGTGACCTCCTCTGCAAATACATCGGGCGTTGCGGTCAAATAATCAATCGCTTTTTGAACTAATCCGTCCTCTCCGTTTATGCCGAGCAGCATTGAGCCGTATGCTTTGCCGCCGATGTTTCGGGTGGACGCAAAAGCGATGTTTGCTTCAATTCCTTTTTCAACTGCCATTTTGGCAATGAGCGGGGTTTTGGTTGACATTGAGCCGTTGAAAACGACCCTGATGAGATGTTTGTTTTCTTCCGTTAAAATCGGGTTTGAATTTTCGTTTTGCGGGAAAACAAGTTTTCTCGCCGCTTCGGTTTTCGGGTTTGAGAACACTTCGCCGACAGCACCTTGTTCAACCACCCGTCCTTCGTCAAGGATCGCAACATTGCGGCAAACGCTTTCAACCACGCTCATCTGGTGGGTGATTATAATAACGGTTATGCCGAGTTTGCGGTTAATGTCTTTTATAAGTTCAAGTATTGAATATGTAGTGGTGGGGTCGAGCGCGCTTGTGGCTTCGTCGCACAAAAGCACATCGGGGTCGGTCGCAAGTGCCCTTGCAATGGCAATTCGCTGCTGTTGTCCGCCCGAAAGCTGTGCAGGGTATGACGCCGCTTTATCCGAGAGCCCGACAATATCTAAAAGTTCCATTGCGCGTTTTTTCGCCGCCTGTTTGCCGACGCCTTCAAGTTCAAGCGGAAAGCAGATATTTTTAAGGCAGCTTCTCTGCATAAGCAGGTTGAATCCCTGAAAAATCATTGTTATTTTGCGGCGCTTTTCGCGCAGTTCTTTTTTTGAAAGCGCTCCCATATCAACGCCGTCTATCGTGACGGTGCCCGAGGTCGGGCGCTCAAGCATATTTATGCAGCGGACAAGTGTGCTTTTGCCGGCACCGCTCATTCCGATTATGCCGTAAATATCGCCGTCTTCAATCTTAAGCGATATATCTTTCAGCGCTTCAAAATCGCCGTCTTCGGTTTTATAAGTTTTTGAGAGATTTTTTAATTCTATCATATTATCCTCCGTGGCAGTCTTGTGTTGCCCTTGCAACAAGTATAACACAATAACCGCCCAAATGCAAAGACAGATTATCGGCGCCCTTAACTTCTAAAGGCGCCGATAAGTTTTGGCAGTATTTTAATTATTTCTTGATGGCGTCAAGCGAAGTCTGTTTTCCGCCGTAGATTCCGAGCGGTTCAACATGGATTGCCGCAACAGAAACAAGGTGTGTTGAATTTTCTTTGTTGAAGTCTTCAAGATAGGGGAGGTGCTGGAAGTAGTTAGCGTCAACGGTTCCGTCCTCAACAACATTGTTCGGAACAACATAATCGGTGTATTCCTGAATGTCAAGAGTTACATTCTTTTCAGCCAAAATTTCTTTTGCAACCGCAAGGATTTCAGCGTGCGGTGTGGGGGAAGCGGCAACCGAAATGGTCTTGCCTGCAAGAGCATCATAATCAACGGTTGAATCATAACCGTCGGTGGTGTTCTCAACTGTTGAAACAACCGCACCGTCGTATTTGCTTGCTATGAAATCGGCAACTTTCTTGCTCTCAAGCGCTGCAACCAAAGCCTTTGTTTTGTCGGTTTTTTCGTTGCCCTTCTTAACGGCGATGATGTTGCTGTAAGCCGAAGATGAACCTTCAAGCGCCAAAGCGTCTTTTGAGGGGTTGAGTTTTGCGGAAATCGCATAGTTTGAATTGATTACGGCATAATCAACATCTTTTTTGATGTTGGGAATTTGCGCCGCTTCAACTTCTTTAAACTGAATGTTATAGGGGTTTTCTTCAATATCGGCGACAGTTGCCGTGATTCCGGCGTCGCTTTTAAGTTTGATGTATCCGAGGTCGTCCAAAAGCAAAAGCGCTCTTGCTTCGTTGGTTGTGTCGTTGGGGACCGCGATGGTCACGCCTTTATCTTTTCCGCATCCTGCGAAAGAAAATGCCGCGGTTATTGCCAATGCTGCGATAAGTAAAAAGGAAATTATTTTTTTCACAATATTCATTCTCCGTTTCTGTGATTTAAATTTTTATTATGGTATGTTCAATTTGGATTGATTTAAAATAAAAATTCAAAATCACATTCGTCCGAATCTGAAATTAGCTCGGACTAATCTTTCAAAGAAGTGTATAGTCCACATTTGTTTAACCCACCTTTTAAGTATCTTGATTGACATTATAGCGGTAAAAATCTGTTTTGTCAATATCTTCTTTAAAATTTTTTTACTTTTTTCACTCAGAAAAGAAATTTGATGATAAGTTCCGAAATAAGCACGCCGAGCGAAGCGCCTGCCGCCACTGTGAGAAGACCTTTTTTGTAAAGCGCGAGTATCACTGCTGCCGCAAACCCGACCGCCGCCGAAATCACATTTCCGGTTGACAGAAATACCGCCGGCACAGTCATTGCACTGAGCACCGCATAAGGCATATAATGCAAAAACGAAATGATAAATCGGTTTGTTATTTTTTTCTTGACCAAAAGAAGCGGAATCATACGAATTAAATATGTCACGCCTGCCATAACGGCAAGATATGCAAAGAATTTTGCGTCAGGCATTTCGGCTCACCTCATTTCGGGGGTCGGGCGCCGCGTCTTCGTCAGGCACGGGGAATAGTATCGCCGCCGGAACACTTGCCGCAACGGCGCATATGATAATCACAAAGCCTTGCGGTATTTTTTGAAGCAGCGGAATAAATTTGAACGCGCAGCTCAAAATCACCGCCGCCGCAACGCAGAGCGCCACAGGTTTTTCGGTACGCATTTGCGGGGTTACGATTGCGATAAACATACCGTATATTGCAACACCGAGTGAAGATATTATAATGGGCGGCAGAATATCGCCCGCCGCTGCCCCGACCGCCGTGCCCGCGCTCCACCCGAGGAACGGCGTCAAGATAAGTCCGTACATATATGAGCGGCCGACCGAGCCCTTTTTGCCGGCAACCACCGCGAAAACCTCATCTGTGTTGACAAATGAAATTATGAGTCGGTCAATTATTCGAACGGAGCTGTCGAATTTTTGCGAAAGTGAAACCGACATCAGCGCATATCTCAGATTTATCACTGCCTGCGATGCCGCAAGTTCAATAAGCGTGCCGCCCGACGCTATAATCGGCACCGCCGCCAATTGACCGGCGGAGGTGACATTTGTCATTGATATTAAAATCGACCCGAGTATGGGTATCCCGTTTGCCGAGGCAAACACGCCGAAAGCGAAAGCGACCGATAAATACCCGAAACAAATCGGCAGTCCGTCGGCCACACCGTTAAAAAATCCCTTGTTTTTCATTTTCTCACCGCATATAAACCCGAAATTTCCGCTCCATTTAAAAGCAATGTTATATTTGCCTTCAATTGCCGCGGAGCGCTCAATATATAAGATTATATAACACTTTTCACCCCGTGACAATAGTTTCGCGCCGTGTTTTGTGCAGCCGAACAAGAAATAGTCACAATTGCCAAAAAACATTTGACAAAAGGGCTTTAATGATGTAGAATTTTTTTGTTGTTTCGCTCCATTCGGCGAAAACGGCGGCTTGATTTTATGATAATTGTGGAGTGTCGCCTAAATAAAACGGCACCCGACCGCCACCGAAATTAAATAAATCGAGGTGTAGCTCACCCGGTAGAGCGCTAGATTTGGGATCTAGAGGCACGGAGTTCGAGTCTCCGCACTTCGACCAAAATTTTGACCGAAAGCAGAGTTTATTCTCCATTTTCGGTCTTTTTTTACGCTTATTAATGTTTGCTGCCCTTGCCGACAAACCGCGCCTTATCGGCGCACCGAAGTTCTCACTTCGGTTTTCGTAGTATAACAAACTATAAAAGAGGTGATCGAAATGCTCAAGCAGCTTAACCGACTTTACGCCGTCCACCGCCCGAAGACAGTATTCCAACACATCGGCGCTTTTGAGCGTCATATGTCCGCAGCACAAATGCACACGCAAACGCCCCGGAATATCGTTAAGGATTTTGCATTTCATAGATTATTCCGCCTTTGCGTCCTCTTCGGAAGAATCTTCAATTACGGCGGCGGCTTCTTTTTCCGCGCGCTGTTCGTTTATGGCTTTTGCCTCGGCATAAATGTCGTCGGCTTCTTCACGCACGGCGGTCACGGTCGCCATAACATTATCTTTTGCACGCAGCACCGCCGCAGTGGTGTGTGCATAGATTTTTTGCGTCCTTGCTGCTGAGAATTTTAATGCCTGCGGTACCGAACAGTAAGCCTGCTGCAAATAAACCTAATTTTTTCATAATAATTACCTCCTGAAAGTGTATATATTATGTATTCAGATAAATCCAACCGTCCGTTTTTGGGCTCGGTCGGAATAATCCCGAACTTGTCCGGGAATCGGCACCCGAATTTGCGCTTTGCACCGCCGAGGTTTTGGCCCGTCGGCAATCGCCCGTTTTTCTTAATTATATTCATTAAAATTTCATCGTGGCAAGAAAAAGGCGAAAAAATAACAGTTTGTTAAAAAATCGGAATTTCCGCTTGCTTTTGAATGGGGTTTGTGTTAAAATATTTGTTGTAAAAACTAAGCCTTGCAGGCGTTGAATGCTTGCAGGGCTTGTTTTTTTAATACTGCACGGACAATAAATGTCACTTCGCTACTGTCAGACGGCGAAGGGGCATTTATTTTTTTAAGGGAGGATATAACAATGTAAAATCGAATTTTCGGCATTAGCCGATGAGAAAATGACCAAATTATTACAAACAATAAAAACAAATGAAACGGAGAGATGAAAATGCCGAAAACAAAATTTCAGTCTGTTGTTTTTACAGCAATCACCGCTTGGATTATGGTTTACATAATGACACTTTACAACATTGTGTCGGCAAGCGGCTCTTTTACTAACTTAACATTTTGGGCTGCGCTGAAAGGAATGTGGATTGAATTTATAATTATTTTTCTTTGCGCCTTTTTTATTTCAAGCCCCGTCGCGAAGAAATTTGCGTTTCGGGTAATGAAATCGGGTGACAGACCGATTTTTATTATATTTGCAATTCAAATCTTCACCGTACTGTGTCAGGTTGCGCTTGCAAGCGTTTTGGGTGTGTATCACGGTTACGGTTTTACTGCACAGTTTATCCCGAATTATTTAACAACCTATTGCCGTAATTTTATGATGGCGCTGCCTGTTCAATTGTTTGTCGCGGGTCCGATTGCAAGAGGTCTGTTCAGAGCGATATTCAAGCCTCAAAAAACCGAAGAATAACCGTGTTTTTTATGGTTTGTTCCGCCGTCGGCGACGCTAAAAAGAATGGAGCCGTGATGTGTACGCTGCCTACGACGGCAGCAAAAAGAAGAAACCTAAAAGGCTTACCGTCAGCCTACATATCCGCACATTCGCGAATCATTCGTTCCAATTCTTTGGCAGCCACGCTCAACGGTTGACCTTTCCTTTTTATTATGACAATGTTTCGTTTCGGAATTTGTTCTTTAAGGTCAATGCGGCAAATTCCGCCGCCGTCTTCCAAAAATTCTTCGGGAACAAAACCTATTCCGAGGTCGGCTTTGACCATTGGAAGAATTTGGTCGGCGGTGAATGCTTCAATATCGGGCTTGTAGGGCAACCCATACGCAGAGAAAAGCGCCGAATAAAATTCAAAGGATTTCGTGTCCTTGCCGAGCGAGATAATCGGAAAATCGGTCAGTTCCGAAAGTGATACCCGTTTGTCGGTGAGTTTTTTGAAATAAGGCGAACAAACGGCGACCTCGGTTATCGGTTTGATAACGGTTTCGGTGAGTGAGGCGGTACGCACGGTCGGCGTGGTGACCACGGTAATATCCGCCGAGCCGTCTTTGAGCGCACTCACAGCCTGCGGGGTTGAATGGTTGCTGATTCGAAGATGAATACCGGGATACAAAAGGCGGTATTTTTTGAGCACGGGCAGAAGCAGGCAGCGCAGCGACACTTCGCTTGCCGCGATATAAACCGTTCCTTTTTGCAGGTTGCGGTTTTCCGTCAGTTCCGATTCCCCGGCGTCGATGTGTTCAATCGCTATTCGAATGTGTTCATAAAGCCGCTCGCCTTCGGGCGTCAGTTTCATTCCTTTTTTTGAGCGTAAAAACAACGGACAGCCGAGCTCCGATTCGAGCTTTTTTATTGTGCGCGTCATATTCGGTTGGTTGTTGAGAAGAAGTTTTGCCGCCTGCGATACATTCCCGTATTTTGCAACATAGTAAAAAATGCGGTAATAATCATAACTTATATACAAATCCGTCGCCCTCTTTCTGTATGTCAAAATGATATTATAAATATATCTAATATGTATTTTACATATATTTCGGACTGCATTATAATATATGCGTTACAGAAAGTCAAGGAGTGGTACGATGAATTTTTACAAGTCGGATATAAATACACTGTTATCCGAAAAGGAAAAGTGCGAAAAAGGGCTTGAAAAGATTGCAGAAAAAGGACTGTCGCTCGACCTTTCAAGGGGAAAACCTTCCCCCGAGCAGCTTGCCCTTTCTCTGCCGATGCTTGATGAACTCAACCACCGCAGCATTCTGGACAGCGAAAACGGAATCGACTGCCGAAATTACGGCGGACCCGACGGTATACCCGAAGCGCGGCGGCTGCTTGCCCATATGATGGGAACGCACATTGTGCACACGCTCGTCGGCGGCAACAGCAGCCTGACGCTTATGTATCAGCTTGTCAGCCACGGTATGACGGACGGCATATGCGGCGCAACACCTTGGCAAGAGGTCAAAAACCGCAAATTTTTGTGCCCCGTGCCGGGATATGACCGACATTTTGCAATTGCCGAGCATTTCGGGTTTGAATTGATTCCCGTTAATATGAATGATGACGGACCGGATATGGATGCGGTGGAAGAACTTATAAAAGACCCGAGCGTTAAGGGGATTTGGTGCGTGCCGAAATATCAAAATCCGACAGGTATTGTCTTCAGCGACAAAACCGTCCGCCGTTTTGCCTCGCTTAAACCTGCGGCGGAAGACTTCCGTATTTTTTGGGATAACGCATATTGCGTTCATTGCTTTGACGGAAAATGCGCCGAAATTCCGGATATAATCGAAGAATGTGAGAAAGCGGGCAATGCGGACCTCGTTTATGAGTTTTGCTCGACAAGCAAGGTCACATTTCCGGGCTCGGGAATTTCCGCCGTGGCGGCAAGCCCCGCAAACCTGATTGACATTCGCTCGTTTATGCGTTTTGCAACCATCGGCCCCGACAAACTCAACCAATTGCAGCACGCGCGGTTTTTTAAAGGGAGCGCAGGTCTCAAAGCACATATGAAAAAACACGCGGCTGTCCTTAAACCGAAATTCGACGCGGTGTATAAAATGCTCAAAGAAGAACTCGGCGGCACTGGCATTGCCGACTGGACAACACCGACGGGCGGATATTTTCTTTCTTTCAATACAATGCCTGGGTGCGCCAAAGCGGTTGTCGGAATGTGTGCAAAATACGGCGTGAAATTCACCCCCGCCGGCTCGACCTATCCTCACGGATACGACCCCGAGGATCGCAATATACGGCTCGCGCCGTCCTTTGCCACGGTAGAAGAAATCACCGAGGCTGTCAGGGTTTTGTGCCTTTGCACCAAACTTGTCGGCATAAATGCCCTTTTGAAAACAAGGGCGCAAAATTTGTCGGCATAAATACCGCTGTGAAGACGAGGCATAAAACGGGCACTGTTTTTTGAACGAGGGGGATAGAAAATGAAAACTTTCAAACCGTTTCACGGGCAAATGTCGGACAGTTTCAGAGTGGCGGTTTTTATTATTTTATCGGGCGGTTTTCAGGACGCTTATACATACACCTGTCGCGGCGGCGTGTTCGCAAACGCGCAAACCGGAAATATTGTGCTGCTGAGCACTGCGCTTTTTGGGGGCGAATGGCAAACGGTGCTTAAATACCTCATTCCGGTTATTTCTTTCCTGGTCGGCACGGCGGTTGCGGAATGTGTTCATATGAAATTTAAAGGTTATGAAAAAATTCATTGGCGGCAAATCATTCTCCTTTGCGAGATTGTTTTGCTTTTTGCCGTCGGTTTTTTGCCGCACGCGGCTCAAGCACTCGCAAACGCATTGGTGTCTTTCGTCTGTGCTATGCAGGTGCAGACATTTCACAAGGTCCGCGGCCACGCATATGCCAGCACAATGTGCATCGGAAATATGAGAGCCGGAACTGAGGCACTGTGCGCGTATTTTCGTGTGCGCGATAAAGAGATACTCCGAAAAGCCCTCACCTATTTCAGTGTGATTTTGGTGTTCGCTCTCGGTGCCGGGCTCGGCAGTATTCTGACGCTCGCTTTGGGCAACAGGGCAATTTGGTTCAGTTGTGTTTTGCTGTCGGTCAGTTTTATTATGATGTTTGTGCCCGAAAAACAAAAAAACGGACTTGAAATTATCGATTTACCGCTGTAAAATAAATAAAATTATGGGTGTCCGCACGGTCGGAGGAACATTTCAGCTGCCGCAGTTATGCGCCTTTCGAAACGCTCCGAATATCCATTGAATATATAAAATACGGTCGGCGGCGGGCGGGCACATTCGCTCACAGCCGAAAAAAGGAATTATCACCGAGCAGAAAGGGGGATATATATGAGCAAAAAGAAACGGACGGTCTTTATCGTCGTGTGGCTTGCCTTATTGGCTGCGACATTGGTTGCCGCGCTTTTAATCGGCGGCAGCGGCGGACACGAATCGATAAAGGCTGTTATGCGTGACGCCGTATTGCACGGCGACAACAAAATCAGTTTTCTGGGAATTAAAAATGTGAATCCGTCGTTCATTTCCGCGCTGACGGTTTCGTGCATATTGCTGCTTTTTGCGGTTTTTGTGCGAATATTTGCGATACCGCGGTTTAAGATGGTTCCGGGGAAATTCCAGTTGCTGCTTGAAGAACTGGTGGGCTTTTTCGACAACCTCGCAAAAACCAACAGCCCGAAGCGCAACACATTTTTGGGCGGATATATATTTGCCGCCGGCGTTTACATCTTCGTCGGAACTTTGTTTGAACTTTTCGGTATCCAGGTTATCACCGTGGGAGGTATGTCTATGGCGCTTCCGGCGCCGCTATCGGACATTAACGCCGCAATTGCACTCGGCTGCCTGTCTTATCTTGTCATTATGTCGGGTGGCATTGCGGGCAACGGGGTCAAGGGAATAGGCTTGACATTAAAGGATTTTTCATTGCCTATCTCCATGAGTTTCCGTTTGTTCGGTGCGCTGCTCAGCGGCCTGCTTGTGACCGAACTTGTTTATTATTACATAAATCTGAGCTTTGTGCTGCCGGTTGCCGTGGGCGTGATGTTCACGCTGCTGCACGCACTTATACAAACTTATGTCCTGACAATGTTGACCGCATTGTTCTACGGCGAAGTTACAGAGCCTTCAAAAAAGAAGAAAAAGACTAAAAAACAAAAGAATTAACGGAGGAAGAAATTATGAAAAAGACAACAAAAAGAGTCATAGCCATGGGTGTTCTCGCACTGCTTATCTGTGCATTTTGCAGTTTTACCGCTTTTGCCGCGTCAACCGATTCGGGGGAGGCTCAAACCACAACTTCGGCTGCCGCGCAAACAACCGACAACACAACCGGAAACAAAGCCGTTGCCGCCGCTGTCTGCGTAGGTTTGGCTTCAGCCGCCGCCGCAATAGGTATGGGCATTGCCATTGCAAAATCTTCGGAGGGTATTTCCCGCCAGCCTGAGGCTTCGGGCAGTATCCGTACAAGTTTAATGCTCGGTTTGGTGTTTATTGAAACGGCTATCATTTATGCGCTTATTATCGCTATATTGATTATATTTGTCCTTTAAGGGGGTATCACAATGGGTGTGCCGTTGAACATAGACTGGCAGCAAATACTCCTGCATTTGTTTAATTTTCTGATACTTGCAGGCGGACTTTATCTGCTGCTTTATAAGCCCGTGAAGGCTTTTATGGAAAAACGCAAAAATTATTATGCCGAAATGGACGCCGCCGCAAAAGCGGATAAAGAGGCTGCGGCAAAAGAAAGGGAAAAGTACGCCGAAAATCTTAAAGCCGCCGAAGCCGAAATTTCGGAAATGAAAAAGAAAGCAATGCAAACTGCCAAAGAGGCTGCAAATGAATATTTGGAAGACGCAAAAGCCAAAAGGCAGGAAATGATTCAGAAAGCGAAAACCGAAGCCGAGACGGAAAAGGAAAAAGTTTTGGCAAAGGCAAATTCCGAAATAGAAGCAATGGTTTCCGACGCTATTGACAAAATGCTTGTTTCCGAAAACGCAGACCCTCTTGACGATTTTCTTGACAGAGCGGAAAGGGAGGAATAACCTATGACCGACCACGAAATCAGAAAAATAGAGGTTTGCGCCTATCTTTACAGTGCCAAAGAGCCGACCGAGCAGCAAAAAGAAAGGCTCGTCAGATACCTTGAAAAAAAGTGCGGCAAATCGGTGGAAATCATATGGAAACAGGACGCGGGCGTTAAAGACGGTTTCCGCATTGAACTCGGAACTGCCGTTTACAAATGGAGTCTTGATGAAATATATGACTGGAGCCGCGAGGGCAAAAGCCGCCAGTTAAAGCAAAAAATTGCCGAGGCAGTGCATACTTCGGGCGATGTTATACCGCTTGTGCGTCGGGCAATAGAT
>CAVDRT010000050.1:0-4014 GCA_963611445.1 bacterium | reverse complement strand
GCTGTGAAATACGCTGACGCGTATGAAATATTCGGCTTCGCCGAATGTTAAAAGGGCGGATTTTATTTCACTTTCTGCGTGGGCAGAAAATTTCATAATTTACGCAGTAAATTATTTCATATTGCAATGCAATATTTCATTAAAAAACCCCCAACCCTCAGTGAGATTCAATGTTCTCGCTGAGGGTTGGGTTTTATTTGTTTATGCAGTATTTTAATTTTAATTATCGGGGATTATTTCTCAATATTCAAAAGCCAATTGACAGAAACTTTTAGAATTTTTGCGATTTCGCGCAGTTCGTAATCGGCGACAAAACGCGTTCCGATTTCAATTCGAGAAACACTGTCGCGTTCGATTATTATTCCGTTAATTTGTAGCCTTGCCGCCAAATCGCTTTGCGTCAGGTGCTGTTTTCGGCGTGCTTCGTGTACCCTCTCGCCGCAGATGTTCTTTTTGCCGTTAAAGTCATATATCTTCATATTCGCAAACCCTCTGTGTTAAAGATAAGATTTTTCTTGACTTTAACATTTTTATTTGTTAATATTGTGTTAAAGATAAGAATTTGCGTTTTGTTATCTTTATTTTTTATCATCCCGGGAGGAAAATATAATGGAAGAACAGACTATGGAAAAAGAACAGACCAAAGCCGGAAATCCGAAAAGCCCAAAAGATAAATTTAAGATTATATGTATAAGTTCTCTTTCAATATGTTTTGCGATTATTATCGGGGTTGTCAGCATTTGCATAGTTGCTATATGCAAAACATCAAACAGTGCCGATGATACCGTGGCAGTCTTTGAAACACAAAACAAAACCACAAAAAGCGATTCGGACGCGGTTTCGTATGAAACAGATAACACACAAAATGAAGCCGCGAAAAGCGATTTGGACGCGGTTTCGAATGAAACAGACAACTATAATCAGGGCAACACAAAAAGTTCAAGCGGAGAGACAAAGGAACTGTCGGCGGATAATATTCTTTCGTATGTATTCGTAGATGTAAGTGTGACAAATATTGAAGATGATAATAAGGATATTTTTGATACGCGTTACAGATCAAAAAAAGCAACTGTTAACATCAACATATCACCTAGGATTAGCGGTAAATTCAACAATGCCACATTAAAATTTAATCTCAACAGTAGTTCTAAAAATTGGGGATCATCGGGGACGGTGACTCTTAATATACCTGTTGATGGGAAAACCGAAAAAACAATGACGCTCTCATCGCTTATGGTAGAAAATGATTCCGTTGACGGTAATCCGAAATTTAATTTTGAGGTCTTGTCTGCGACCGGAACTTTTGTTGAAGAATGATTTGAAAATTTAGTTTTTGCGTATTTGACTGAGGCATTATCTGTTTATAAATAATTTGTCATATATTATTGCAAATTTGAACTTTTCACAATTCCCCAAACTAGACATTAGATGTTAGATACTACCCCTCAGTCGCCTACGGCGACAGCTCCCCTGACAAGTGGAGCTGTTGGAAATTTGTGCACAAACGGTAAAAATTCAATGAAAAAACCACACACCCCTGCGGCATAAAAGATTTGCCGCAGGGGTGTGTGTTGCCCTTAAGCGTTACCGAGGGCGCGGAAATATTTTTTTAATAAACAATGCAGGGGAATGCCCGATAAAATAAAATCACGATAATACATATACAATATAATCGCGCGAAAATGTTGTGTACAATATTATACGCACAGGGCGTTAAAATAATTCTTGGTTTTGCCGAAATTGATTTAATACCGCCGAGTGTTCAAGTCAAACTTGGTCTCCCGATTATTCCATTCCGAACATTTTAAGCGGGGAGACTGACTTTTCGCCGCTGAACATTTCAATGTGAAAATGCGTCGCTTCGACTGATTCGGCAGGTATTTCGCCCACTTTCCCGATAACGGTTTTTGAATCGACCGTGTCGCCGACATTCACTTCCGCTTTGTCCGCAAGACCGCAGTACTTTGCGGTGATTCCGTTGCCGTGGTCAATTGTTATCACATTTCCGAGGGTCGGGCTTTTTTCAATCGAAACGACCCGTCCGGCACCCGAAGCCGTGACCTTCGTACCCTCTTCTGCCGCAATGTCGAGCCCTTCGTGCAATCTCATATCCTGATAAGTTTCGGAATATTGCAGTTCGCTGTTGCTGTATCCTTTCGCAACATCTCCGCTCACGGGCATCACGAAAAATGTTGCGGCAGCCGACACTTCTTCGCCGCTCGGTGCGGAAGAACTTTCGGTCTCGGCGGGTGTTTCGGTGCTTTCGGGCGCGGCAGGCGTGCTGCTGTCAGCCGATTCTGTTTCCTTTTTTGCCTCATAGGTCTTGTCGGGCGTTGTTTTGACTTTGGACGGTGAGATTATGTCATACGCCATAAATGAAGTGACCGCCACCGCCGCAAGGCAGGCAAGACTGATTATCCAAAAGCCTTTTTTGCCGATTTTTTTCTTTTCTGTTTGTTCGTTTTTGTTATCCATTATTAAAAACCTCTTTTCGTTGCTCCTTTTTCACAAAAATATTTTTAACAAATCGCAAAAAAATATACTTGTTAAAAATAAATTCACACAAAATCAACAGATACAACAAAAACTGCCGCTATAATGAACTTGTACCGAAGAGGAAGGGATACCGCAACCCTGAACTTCGTGTATATTCTACCCTCCTAACCCCTTATAAATGCAGGCAGCACGGTTCCCTCCGTGCTGCCTGTGTTTTGTGCACTTGTTTGTCAAATTTTTTAAAATCAAAGATTTTTCACCTGCTTTGAGCAAATCTTGACGGTTTTTTGACAAAATTTTATTTACAAATACACGCCGCGGGGTTATAATACCTACTATGGGATACTTTGTGATATGGGATTTTGATTTTACGATATAAATATTTTGACATCTTAACGGAAGGATGAAAACGGTGGGAATGAAATCCGAAAAGACTGTATATAAAAAGAAAAAACGCGATAATCACGGAAATGTCGTGAAAAATGACGATTCCGTGGATATCTCAAGTTATTCGAAAAAGGGCAAACGCCGCAAAAACAAGAAAAAGAAAATAATTATTTCGGTGACCGCCGTTGTGCTCGTCATCGCGCTTCTTGTGGCGGCGTTTTTTATTAAATTCAGATACAATTATAACAAGAAATTCCCGACAAATCACGACGACCTCGGAATTACAGAGGTTATTGATAAAGACATTATCAACATTGCGCTTTTCGGGCTTGACACAAGAAAAGTCGGTTATTTCAAGGGGCTTTCCGATTCAATAATGATACTCAGCATTAACACGAAAACCGACACGGTTAAAATGATTTCGGTTATGCGTGATTCGCTCGTACCTATTGAGGGTCAAAAATCAAAAGCCGCAAAGATAAATTCGGCATACGGCACAGGCGGCCCGACCCTCGCGGTTAAAACGCTCAACCAACTTTTCGGGCTGGATATTGACGATTATATAACCGTCAATTTCTTCGGAATGGAAGATATAATCGATGCGGTCGGCGGTATTGAAATACCGGTGTCCGACGCCGAGATGGAATATTATCTTAACCAGTGCATAAGGGAACAATCCGACGCGGCGGGCGTTAAGCCCGAATATGTCGAACACGCGGGAACGCAAATTCTCAACGGTCGGCAGGCTGTTGCGTGGGCGCGAATCAGAAAAGTTGCCAATGTCTGGGGGCACACCGACGATTTCGGAAGAACAGAGCGCCAGCGTTATGTAATGCAGCAGCTTTTCGAATCGGCAAAAGGGCTTAAAAAGAGCAAGTATGTAAATCTTGCCGAAGCGCTTATTCCCTGCACCGAAACCTCGCTTGATTATAAAGAAATTATGAGCCTCGCGCTGCTTATGACAAAAGGCGACATTAAGATGGAATCCGCAAGGGTCCCGTCCGATAAAATGATAATAAATGCCGATTACAGAGGGGCAGGCTCTTCAGCGGTTTATTATAATATTGAAGACGCGAAAAACCTCATTCACGCGGTGATTTATGATAATATGACTGTCGAGCAGTATGAAGA
>CAVDRT010000049.1:0-11880 GCA_963611445.1 bacterium | reverse complement strand
ACTTTGAAAACGGCGATATAGATTCGGAAATCGCGCGTTTGGTCGATTGGGAATATCTAAGCGAGGCGGAAGCCGCCGGCATAAATACCGACGCGGTGAAAACATTTTATTCTTCCGAACTTATGGACAGAATCAGGTCGGCGGAATTTTACAAGCGAGAACAAAGATTTTTGCTCGAAAAACCGATGATAGACAGCGATAAATACAAAAATGACAAAACGGTGATTCAGGGCAGCGTTGACCTGATTTTCGCCGAGAACGGCGGACTTGCGGTGGTCGATTTTAAAACCACAAGATTTGAAGAGGACGAAGATTTCAGGGAACATTATAAAATACAGCTGGATATTTACTCCGAGGCGATGGAGGAACTTTTCAAAATGCCGGTTAAAGAAAAATACATTTATTCGCTCTATAAAGGTCGGGCAATCAAAATATAACACGGCATCAAAACCCGATGAATTACCCCCGAGGTTTCGGCATAAAATTGGAATAAGAAATCGTATGGGGGTAGAAACAAATGCGAAAATCGGTTAAACTGCTTAAAACAGCGGCGCTGTTTATATCGTTGATTTTAATTCTGCTGTCAATTTCGGCGCTGTCCTGCGCTGCAAAGGCAAACAGCGAAGATGAAACCGCAACCGAATGTATGTCCGAAGATTTGACGGAGGCGACGGGAGTTGAGTATGTTGAAACTGCTGCCGCGGCGACTCAGCTTGAATTGAACGCAAAATCGGCGGCGCTCATTGAATGTGATACCGGAACGGTGCTGTTTGAAAAAAATTCCCACGAGCGGTTGGCGCCGGCGTCAGTCACAAAAGTGATGTCGCTTTTGCTTGTGATGGAAGCGATAGATGCAGGAAAACTCACGCTTGACACCAAAATCACCTCAAGCGAGCACGCCGCTTCGATGGGCGGCTCACAAATATGGCTTGAGCCGAACGAAGTGATGACGGTCGACGAACTTTTGCGCGCGGCGGTCATCGCTTCGGCAAACGACGCGACGGTTGCATTGGCTGAGGCGGTCAGCGGAAGCGACGAGGGGTTTGTCGCCGCGATGAATTCACGGGCGGCGGAACTGGGCCTTTCCGACTGCAATTTTGTCAACCCGACAGGGCTTGACGCCGAAAATCATTATATGTCGGCTTATGATATAGCCGTGATATCAGCGGAACTTCTGCGCCACCCGCTCATCAAAAAATATTCAACGGTTTGGATGGATACTTTAAGGGACGGGAAAACGGGGCTTGTCAACACAAATAAACTTGTCAGATTTTATGAAGGCACAACAGGGCTTAAAACCGGCACAACCGACAAGGCGGGCTGTTGCCTTTCGGCTTCGGCGCAAAGAGGCAATCTTTCGGTTGTGGCGGTCGTTATGGGTGCCGATACAAGCAAGGACCGTTTTGCGGATGCAAGGAAATTGCTTGATTATGCGTTCGCGAATTTTGAAAGGCGGACCGTCGCGGTCGATAAAGCGAGCCTTTTGCCGGTTAAGGTGTCAGGCGGCATAAAAAGCGAGATTTCGGTTGCCCCCGAATCGGACGCCGAACTTTTGCTTCAAAAAGGTATGACCGACGGGCTTTCGCAGGAGGTGAAACTCAAAAAGAGCGTTTCGGCTCCGGTCAAAAAAGGCGATGCGGTCGGGGTCTGCAATATTAAATATAACGGAGATGTAATAAAAAAAGTTAACATTTTGGCGGCAGAAGACGCAGGAAAACTCAAATTCTTATCAGGGCTCAAATGTCTGCTCGGTGAAGTTTTAAGGTTTTAAGTGCATATTTTGTGCCGTGTTTTTGCCCGAAAACCGCGATTTTGCGAAATTAACCGTTTTTTTGCAAAAATTGATTGAAAAAGTCTTTTAAATATAGTAATATAAGATAAACAAAATAACATCTCCTGCAAGATGTTTAGTATTTGGAGGCTTTTTAAATTATGGCGCTTAGGTTCAACAGCGGATACACTGAAAAATTTGTATCAGAAGACGAAATCAAAGGGCTCTCCGCCCAAATCAAGGCAGTACATAACGAACTGCATGAAAAAACCGGTCTCGGCAACGACTTTTTGGGTTGGCTTGACTTGCCGGTTGATTATGACAAAGAAGAGTTTGCAAGAATCAAAAAGGCTGCCGAAAAAATCATCGGCGATACCGATGTGTTTATCGTAATCGGAATCGGCGGCTCATATTTGGGTGCGAAGGCGGCAATCGATTTCCTTAAATCACCGCTTTATAACAATCTTCCCGACAGAAAAACGCCGGAAATTTATTTCATCGGCAACAGCATAAGCGGCGCCGCAATGTCCGATGTGCTTAAAATATGCGAGGGCAAGCGTGTTTCGGTCAATGTTATCTCAAAATCGGGAACCACGACCGAGCCTGCCGTTGCTTTCAGAATTTTCAGAGAATATCTTGAAAAAACCGTCGGCACGGAAGAGGCTAAAAACAGAATTTACTGCACGACTGATAAAGCAAAGGGCACTCTCAAAATGCTTGCCGACCGTGAGGGTTATGAAACATTTGTCGTTCCCGACGATGTCGGCGGCAGATATTCGGTGCTCACAGCCGTCGGTCTTTTGCCGATAGCCGTCAGCGGAGCGGATATTGACGCGCTTATGAAGGGCGCCCAAAACGCAAGACAGGAGTATGCAAACGACGATGTCAACACCAACCAGTGTTATCGTTATGCGGCTCTTCGCAATATTTTCTATAACAAAGGCAAACAGATTGAAATGCTTGTGAGTTATGAGCCCCGTTTCACCATGATGACCGAGTGGTTTAAACAGCTTTTCGGCGAGAGCGAAGGCAAAGATAATAAAGGCCTTTTCCCGGCGTCCGCCACTTTCACGACTGACCTTCACTCAATGGGGCAATATATTCAAGAGGGAAGAAGACATCTCTTTGAAACCGTTGTTTCAATCGGTGAGTGCGGTGAAGACATCACTATTAAAGAAGATGCCGAAAACGGCGACGGCCTTAACTTCATTGCGGGCAAAACAATGTCTTATGTCAATCATAAGGCGTTCCAGGCAACTGTTTTGGCTCACACCGACGGCGGAGTTCCCAACCTTGTCATTGAACTTGACAAGGCTGATGAAGAAAATCTCGGACACCTGATTTATTTCTTCGAAAAAGCCTGTGCGATTTCGGGATACTTGCTCGGTGTCAACCCGTTCAACCAGCCCGGCGTTGAGAGTTATAAAAAGAATATGTTCGCAATGCTCGGCAAACCGGGGTATGAATCACAAAAAGAAGCGCTTGAAGCACTCATAAAATAAAGTTTGGAAATAAGCGGTCGGATTTAAAAAAATCTGCCGCTAAATATAAAAAGGAGCGATAATTATGGTAAAACTGATAATCGGTAAAAAAGGCTCGGGAAAAACAAAAAAACTCATCGACGCAATTTTGGCTGCAAATGAGAAATCAACAGGCAATGTTGTTTGCGTTGAAAAGGGACCGGCTTTGACTTATGATATACCTAACAGCGTTCGTCTTATAAACACGGAAGAATATGAAATCTCCGGTTATGATATGTTCTTGGGACTTCTTTCGGGAATTTGCGCCAGTAACTATGATGTAACAGATGTATTTGTTGACGCAACACTCAGAATCGGAACAAGAGATTACGGTGAACTTGCAGCGTTCATCAAAAAGGTTAAAACTCTTGCCGAAAAGACCGAAACCGAGTTCACATTCACTGTTTCCTGCGATGAATCGGAACTCCCGACAGAGATATTCGATTACGCCGCAAAAGCCTAAGTTTTGCACTCAAAAATCGCCTGTCATTGCGACAGGCGATTTTTTCGGTATAAAAAATTAAATGTTCAGTTTTGTCTGCCGTGCGTAATTAAATATCATTTGCTGAACAATTCCGGCATACGGCACGGCAACGGCGGGCAATTCCCCGTTAAATAATACCTCAATTGCCCGTTTTATCCAAACATCTTTCGGGAATGCCTCAATTTTCCCAAACCCGAAAAGCAGGGTGCAGTCGGCAACTTTTGCGCCGACGCCTTTGATTTTCATCAGTTCTGCCCGTGCTTCATCAAGGTTTTCGGAGTCAATCAAATCAAGGTCAACTTCGCCCGACGCCACCTTTTGCGCGGCGTCTATGATGTATTTTGCTCTGAATCCGCTGCGAAGAGGGGAGAGCTCATCAACCGTTTTGCAGGCTATGATTTCGGCAGACGGAAATGTGTAACCTCCGTCAATTTTCTCTCCGAAATTTTCGCAAAGCCGCTCAATGATTCCTTTTATTCTTGGAATATTGTTGTTTTGTGATATAATAAACGAGCAGAGCGTTTCCCACGGCTCCTGCCGCAAAACGCGTATTCCGCCCGAGTGTTCGGCGGCTTTTTTGATGGTTTCATCGACTGACACAGTTTTGATTATCGACTGATAATCACGCCCAATGTCAAAATATTTTGCCCATATTTCGTCATAATCCTGTCGATTCGCACCGAAGACAGTGAATCCGTCGGGCTCTGTTTGTGCCGCTTTAACCGCCCTGTTGCCGACAATGCAGTTCCAAATCCCGTTTTCGTTTTTCCAGCGGAACGCCTGCCCGCAGTCAAGCGTGTCGGCAAGCGAAAAATTTTCAAGACCGCTGATTTCAATGCCGCAGTCGGTAACCGAAACTTTCGGTGAATATGCCATAATTCTCACACCCATATTTTTTTGTTTAATTATAACACAAAAAATCAAATTGTTCGAGGTAAAATATGAAAGAAGATATTTGTTCAATACCGATAACCGATATTTTTGAAAAAAACGATGCCTGCCCTATATGCAAAATGTACGATATTCTTCAAAAAAGGGCGGTCGATTTTACTTTGGGCGATTCGAAAATGCAGCCCTCGATTCGCAAAATGACAAATAAAGACGGATTTTGCCGCCGCCATTTGGATATGATGATATTAAGCGGCGAGCGTGCGGCGCTTGCAACAATTCTTGAAAGCCGCTTGGCTGAACTTGCCGCCCTCGGCGAAAAGGAAACCGCCGCAAAACTTAAAGCGGACAAAGGTGCCTGTTTTGTTTGCAACCGCATTGAGGGGCAAATGCAAACGCTTTTGAATGAAATGTATTATCTCTATGAAACCGAGGAGGAATTCAGAGTTTTGTTCGGCTCACAGAAAAACTTTTGTTTTGAGCATTTTAAAATGCTTTATCTCGGTGCCGACCGCTCACCGCTCAAACGCCAAAAAAAGGCTTTTCGGGCGCAGTTGTTTGAAAAATACAATAAAAATATCACCGAACTTCACGCCGATATGAAAAGATTTTGCACCTCGTTCAGTTGCGTGTCGAAAGTTGAAAACGACGAAAATTCAAAACGCTGTTTGGAAAAATATCAGGAACTGTTTTGAATGTTTTGTTAACATAAAACCTCGAATTATGTAACAATTTGAGTATTCCACATTGATTTCACGGCATTTGTCACACTTATCAACAAAGTTATCCACATATTTTATGTAAACTGATTTTGTGAAAACAGCTCACAAACAGTTCAAAGAAGAGAGGACCGAATTTGAAAGTAATAAAATTAGGCAACGGACTTCGTGTTGCGTTAAAACATCAGCCTTCAGCCAAAAGCGCTTCCGTTAATGTGATGGTGCGTTCGGGAAATGCAAACGAGAGCCGCGATGTTATGGGCATTTCGCATTTTATCGAGCACATCGTTTTTAAGGGAACGACTTCGCGCTCGCAGCAGGAAATATATGAACACTCCGACTTGATGGGCGGAACTCTCAATGCTTTCACATCAAAAGAATACACCTGTTTTTATGCGCGTGTGCTTGATTACCGCGCGGCGGAGATACTTGACATTATTTGCGATATGGTCGCGTCTCCCGCCCTTAAAACCGAAGATATAGAGTCTGAAAAAGGGGTCGTGCTTGAAGAAATCGGAATGTATGAGGATTCGCCCGAGGAATTGGCAGCCGATATGCAAACCGAACTTGCGTGGCAGGAAAGTCCGCTTTCGTTTAATATTTTGGGCACTCGCGAAACCGTGAGGAACTTAAACGCCGAAAAACTTAAGAGTTTTATGAGTGAATTTTATGTTCCCGAAAGAATGGTTGTCTCAATTTGCGGAAAATTCGACCGCGATGAAATTTTAGGGGTGATTGAAAAGCGGCTCGGCGTTCTTCGCAATCACGGCAATCCGCCGAAAATCTGCGCGCCTCGGTTTAACGGCGGCGTGTGTGTTCGGCAAAAGGAAATTGAGCAAACACATATTTCTTATGCCTTTAAAGGCGTCGGGCTTGACGATAACGAGCGTTATGCCGCCGCGGTTTATTCCTCGCTTGTCGGCGGCGGCTCGGCGTCACCGCTTAATTTTAAAATAAGGGAAGAACTCGGGCTTGCGTATTCCGTTTATTCTTTTCACACGGCTTACACAGGTTGCGGAATGTTCGGCGTCGGGGCGGCGCTTTCGGCTGAAAATCAGGAGAAATTTTTGCGTGAAAGCAGCGAAATCATAAAATCTTCGCGTGAGAATATTGACGAAAACGCGCTCTACCGCGTCAAAGAACAGATAAAATCCGCACTTGTGATGAGCGACGACAGCGTGAGCGGAATTGCTTCGTCAATCGGGCGGCAGTTGCTTCTGACCGATAAATATGTCGACGCCGAAAAAACCGCCGCGATAATCGATTCTCTGACCGTAAGTGACATCAAAAAAACCGCGCAAAAAATAACCGACGGCAAAAATATTGCCGTCAGCGTTGTCGGCTCCCCCAAAGAGCCGGAGTTTTACCGGAATGTTTTAAATGAGTTGTTTGTATAAATCAAAATTCCCGAAAAATCAATGGGCTGTCATATGACAGCCCATTAGTTTTTACAAGATTCACTTTTTTGAAATTAGCCGTTTATGCTCTTCTTTTTTAAAATCACAAACGCAACAACGCCGAACGCCATAACAGCCATAACGCTGTAAAGTGCGATGTTTGTTGTATCGCCGGTTTTAGTTCCGACAGCAATTGCATTTGTGTTTTCACCGGTACCCGAGTCGGCATTGCCGAGAGCGTTGATTTTTTCGACTTTTGTGGCATTGCAAACCGAGCAAGTGAATGTTTTTTCGCCGTCTTCTGTGGCGGTTGCCTCTTTTGTTGTTTTTCCTTCGTCCCATTTGTGGCCGAGAGCGTCAATATCAATTGTTGCCTCTGCACCGCAAACTGTGCACACAACATCTTTTGAACCTTTTTCTGTGCAGGTGGGCTCATTTATAACGGTGCCTTCATTCCAAGTGTGGGCTGTTTTTTCAATTGTTTCAACCTTTGTTGCGTCGCAGGCTGTGCAGGTGTAGGTTTTCTCGCCCTCTTCTGTGCAGGTTGCGTCAACAGTCACTTCGCCGTCGTTCCAGGTGTGTTCTGCAACTTCCTCATATCCGCAAGCATTGCATTTGCGCATATGTTGTTCGTCGTTCAATTTGTCAAATTCACCGAAATTGTGTTCGTTGCAAGCGACGGTTATTTTACCCTGTGCTACGGAGAAGGTGTTCGGTTTATAATCAGCATCAAAGGAATCTTTGAATAGCAGTGTAACATCAGTATCACCGATTGCAGCATCATCTTTCACTTTAAAAGTGAATTTGGCAATTGTTCCGGTTGCGGTGTTGTCTTCCTCGGTGCTACCGTTTGTCCAGTTCATGGTATACGGTGAGCCGTATGTCGGGTTAAGCTGTATACCGACCAGCAAACCGGTATCGGTTACATTGGTGAGTTCCAAAGTGTTGGTGTCATACGACATCTCAATTGACATTGTGACAAGACCGGGGTTGCTCGGCATATTGACATCAAGTGTTACTGTTTCGCCCCTTTTCGCATCGGCGGAACTCACAGTCAATTCACCGTTTCCGGCAGCCGATGCGGGTATCATACACAATCCGCATATCAAAATTACCGCTGTTAAAAGTGAAAGTACTTTTTTCATTTTTGTTTCTCCTTTTCTCGTTTATAATAGTGAACTTGTAATATTATTTATAATCGTGTGAAACGATAATAAATCTTGAAAATAAACCTCGAAGTTTAATAATCAAACTTTCTGATTTCAGAGTTCAATATTCCAACCGTTTAAATAACGCATAAGCATAAGTCCGTCAAGTGAATTCACAACGCCGTCGCCGTTGACATCCATAACATCAGGTGAAACACCGTCAATTTTCCAACCGTTTAGATACCTTAAAAGTATAAGCCCGTCAAGAGAGTTGATGTTACCGTCATTGTTCAGGTCGCCCAGTATTCGTTTTGCTCCGCAAACTTTGCAAACACGGTCCTTGTTGCTGTCATATGTGTGTGCAACTGTTGTTTTGCGGGTGTGTCCGCAAATGTTGCAGGTTCTGTCGCAGTCGCCCGAATAGGTGTGGTCACCGGCGCGCATAAATCCGCAAACCGTGCATTTTTCAGCACATTTGCTTGAATATGTGTGTTTTCCCGCTGAGGGAATGACTGTTCCGGTTTTCAGTTTTATTCCGCAAGTTGCGCAATAGGTGTCGCCCGTATATCCGTCAATGGTGCAAAGCGCGTTTCTTTGATAACGGACTTCGGTTTTGCCGGTATGGTATCCGGAAACCGGGTCACATGCAGGATTGCCCACTCCCCGAAAATGTGTAAAGCCAAGTTCACACAAACCAAAGCCTAATTTCACAAATATAACCTGTTCGCTTTTAAGGCATAGTAAATCCAAAAATTTACTGTATAATGTATTAACCGTCGAATCGTCTAAAGCGGAAAAAGAATCAAACTTGTATGTTTTTCCGACAGTATAGGTTGTTCTGTCAACAACTGTTTTACAATTGGTTGGCGGCCAATTGCTAACGCCGTTTATGGAAATGTCTTTTACCCCTTTATACAACACAAAATCTAATTTCCGGAATTCGTATCTTTCGGTTTTCTCTGCTAAGATTTCGTTCATATTTGAATCTACAACTTCAAACTTAATTCCTGAATCCTGATTGCTGATTTTATAAGAATAGTTCTCATCCTGCGCTTCAATTGTCCCATGAGTTGTTATATATGACTTTAATTTATCAAAGTATGTATTTGTCGTTTCACCGTTAAATGCTGTCCTGACAGTGATTGAACTCGATTTGCTGGGGAGTGACTGCTCGGTTTCTTTTATGCGTTGATAAACGGTGTACGCTCGGTTTTCGGTAAGACCGTAAAATGTGGTGCTGCTTTGGAATTTTTGACCGTCAATGCTGTATTCATATCCATCAAGCGCCATCAGTGTTATGGAATTTGTCGTCACATTCACAACAATCGGCTTAATGGCATTGTTTTTGCAAGGCTCTTTATCGGGTGTTTCAAATTTGCAAATCGAGCAGACGAGCAACTGTGTTCCGTTGCTTGATGTTTTTCTGTTAAAATTGTGTTTGGCACTGTTCCTCTTTTTGCCGCAGATTGAGCAAGACTGCCAGTGCTGTTCAACATCATAATTCCAAGTGGTACTGTAACTGTGTGTTACGGTGCGTTTGTAGCCGCAGACATTGCAAACCTCGTCGCACGAATTGTCGTATTGATGAGTGGTTTTTCGTGTATATCCGCAGATATTGCAGGTCGTGTCACACGAATTTGTATAAGTGTGTGTAACCGTTCTTTTATATCCGCAAAGGTTGCAGGTATCGTCACAAGAGTTGTCGTATTTATGTGAATTTGCGTCACATTTATAATGGATTGCGGCCGAAAGCAAGCCTTCGTTATAAGTGTTCAAAGAATCAATTTTTATTCTGTTAAAATCCGATTGTGTGCCGCCGTAGTAAATATCGGTTAAATTCCCGCATTCGTGAAAAGCGAAAGTATCTATCTCTGCAACCGATTTCGGGATGGTGACTTTTTGCAGGTTGCTGCAACCCCAAAACATTCCGTCCGGAATCTTTGTCACACCTTCGGGTATAGTGAATTCAACAATGCCGGCACCTTGAAAAGCGCTTTGACCGAAATATTGGACCGAATCGGGAATATTGATGTTTTCCAATGATGTGCAGTCATCAAAGCAAAACTCCGGTATTGATTTGACCCCTTGAGGTATTGTAATACTGCGCAATATATCACAGTTTGCAAAGGAACCTTTACCGAACATTGTGACGGTTGACGGAATTGAAACAGAAATGATATTATCGCAAAAATAGAAAGCGTATGCGCCAATGCTTGTTATTTCCGAGGAGATAACAACTCGGTTGTATGTTTTCCGAATATGGTAGTCTTTCCAAGGTGCGCCACCTGATGAACCTGATGAATAACTGTACATTCTTCCGCTTCCGCTGATTGTCAAAGTGTTGTTTGCAATTGACCAATAAGCATTATCACCGCATTGTCCGCTTGATTGTGCACTTGCCGTAATGCCGAGCGGTACAATAGAAATGATTAAGATAACCGATAACACTATTGATAAAAATTTTTTCATTTGATCTACTCCCTTTCCTTTTTTATATTTTTAAAAAGTGTTTCGCGGGTTTTGCTCTGAATTTTCGTATACAACATAATCGGTATTATGTTGTAAAACTTGTTTCAGGCTCAACGCTAAAACAATCTTTCTTGTAAAATTATAACATAAAATCCATATTTGTCAAACATTTCTGTGAAAAGCAATTAAATTTTTGCACAACAAAAAAGCCTTTTCGTGTTTTCTTTTTCTTAAAAAAGAAAAGGCCTGATTTTTTGCGCCTTTTTTCAAACTCACCACACGGCAGTCGGCAATTTTTGCCCATTTTATCCCATTTTTTGCACAAAAGAGAAAATTGCCGATTAACCGTTTGCTACATAATACAGATTATGTTGTGAGAAAAATTAAACGGAGGATAGATTTATGATGGGAAGCAACAAATCACATAAACAAAAAAAGAAAAGAACGATTTCTTATGAAAAATTAAAAACTATCCTGTTGAGTGCTTATTCAGTATTTGCTGTTTTGGTTATTGCGGCAACATCTATTGGTATCGTTTTTGTTTGTAAAAACCCGACACAAAACGCAAGTGCGGAATCTGTCTACACAATAACTTCATACGATAGTGACAGCGATGACAACTCCGATTCTGAAACACACAATTCCAGTGATTATTCTTCTAGTCATTATGGAAATAAAAGCACAAAATGCGCGAAAGCCGGTTGTAACAACTATATAGCCAGCAGCGGCGATACAGCTTATTGTACAACCCACTCAAACAGGTGTTTAAATTGTAATAGTTACATAGACGGTGATGCGGTGTATTGTATGGATTGTCTTAAAAAATCAGTTTCTAACAATAAGAACAAGTACAGTTACAATAGTAAAAATTCTCGTTCATACACATCATCAAAATACAGCAACGATAAAAACGGTTTTGTCGGCAGTGATGGAAAATATCATAGATACATCCCCCAGTTTGGTGATGGTGTGAATAATTGGATGAAAGAAAATTGGTGATAAAAAACAACATTAGTTGTGTTATGAAGATTAAATCTGCTATGCAGCAGGTATTACGATCAAGAAAATCACAGCATAATAAAAAGCCGGCATAAAGTTAAAAGAGTACCATTTTAGGTTGAAAATCAATTTACAATTATTTCACAAGGAAGTGCAATAAGCACGATATGAAATGTTGATACCGCTTACCATTTTACATACTAAGCGAAAACAAAAGCGAAAACCCACAACAATCTTAAATAATTTTTGGAGGTAAAATATGGCTAATCTTGAATATACAGTATGTCCGAAATGCGGAATAGGACATTTAAGGGCTATCGGAGAAAGAAAGGGAGGATTCAGCGGCGGAAAAGCAGCCGCCGGGGCATTTTTTTGGGGACCTATCGGATTGGCTGCCGGCGCTCTCGGAAAAAAGAAAATTATGTATCAATGCAGTAAGTGCGGATATACAGTCGAGAGGTGAACTATATGTCTGATAATATATC
>CAVDRT010000048.1:0-2676 GCA_963611445.1 bacterium | reverse complement strand
TTCTGAGGTCTCTGATTATCTCCATTCGCTCAATCGTATCAATGTCATAGTGCATATATCTGACCTTTATCCCGACACCCTCGAAGTATTCCGACAAATCCTCCGCCATTTTTTTGGTGAGAGTGGTGACAAGTACGCGTTCGTTCTTTTCGGTGCGTTTGTTTATTTCTCCGATAAGGTCATCAACCTGTCCTTCGGTCGGTTTGACAATTATTTCAGGGTCAAGCAGACCTGTCGGGCGGATAACCTGTTCAACAGTGGCGGCGGATTTTTGCAATTCAAATTCACCTGGAGTCGCCGAAACAAAGATTGCTTGGTTTATGTGCGAATAAAATTCATCAAAATTAAGCGGACGGTTATCAAAAGCGGACGGCAAACGAAAACCGTATTCAACCAAATTTTCTTTTCTCGCTCTGTCGCCTCCCCACATTCCTTTGACCTGCGGGAGCGTAACATGCGACTCGTCCACAAAAAGCAGAAAATCTTTCGGGAAATAGTCAAGCAATGTGAACGGCATACTGCCGGCAGGCCGCCGTGACATAACCCTCGAATAGTTTTCAATCCCTTTGCAAATGCCGACTTCGCGAAGCATTTCAACATCATATTCGGTACGCTGCCGAATTCTTTGCGCTTCAATGAATTTTTTGTTATCGATAAAATACTTTTCGCGCTCTTCCATTTCTTTGATTATATCGGCAAGGGCGTCTTCTTTTTTGTCTTCGGGAACAAGATAATGCGACGCGGGATATATGGCGGCGTGACCGAGGTCGGTGATGATTTCACCCGTGACGGTGTTGATTTCGCTCAATCTCTCAATTTCGTCGCCGAAAAATTCCACTCTTATCGCATTGGTGCCGGAATAAGCAGGAAAAATTTCAACAACATCTCCCCTCACCCTGAATTTGTTTCGGATAAAGTTGATGTCGTTGCGTTCATATTGCAGTTGAATAAGTTTTTTCGCAAGTTCATCCCTGTCTTTTTGCATACCGGGGCGCAAAGAAATAACCATATTTCTGTAATCAATCGGGTTTCCGAGACTGTAAATACAGGAAACGCTTGCGACAATAATAACATCACGCCGCTCGCTCAAAGCACAGGTTGCGGAATGTCGCAATTTGTCGATTTCGTCATTTATTGCAGAATCTTTTTCAATATAAGTGTCCGTTCCGGGAATATACGCTTCAGGCTGATAATAGTCATAATATGAAACAAAATACTCCACCGCGTTCTCGGGGAAAAATTCGCGAAACTCGCTACAAAGTTGTGCGGCAAGGGTTTTGTTGTGGGCTAAAACAAGTGTGGGGCGGTTGACATTGGCGATAATATTCGCCATTGTAAAGGTCTTGCCCGAACCTGTAACACCCAGCAAAACCTGCTCTTTTAAGCCATTTTCAACGCCTTTTGTAAGTTTTTCTATCGCTTCCGGTTGATCTCCGGTAGGTTGAAATTTGGAATGTAAAATGAATTTGTCCGGCACATTCTCACCCTCTCAATATAATCAATATAGGCCAGATTTCAAATGAAAATTCGTGTAAGAAATTCTCTGAAATAACCCCTAAAATCTGCCTTATACTCAATTACACGAATTTTGGTCACAATTTTGCGGATTCAGGGGTGAACTCAAACTCCATAACACAGCTCAAAGCTATATAATGCTTATCAAGTCATTATAGCATAAAAAAAACGAATTGTAAATACAGCAGGGGCAGCATTTGCCGTGCTGCCCCTCAAGTAAGTCTATAATGTTAAGCTGTCAAAAGCAGCGGTTACATCAAAATCGCTGTAATCAAACACCCTTTCGTTATCGTCAAAATCAACCGGTTTTTTCGGCACAACATCGTCCATATATTCCTTGAGTTCGCCTACCCCGTCAGCGATGATTTCCTGATTATCTACATAAATATCCGCTGTCACTATTTCCTTTGCGTGACCGAGAATCTTAGAAATCGCTTTCAAGTTAAAGTCGTTCTTCATATAGTTTGCTTCAAGTTTTTTGGCAATACCGCTGCCGAGCATCCAAAAGTCAGTCAGCGGCTTATGCGTCCAGAGTTCTTTGCGGTATGACATCTCATCAAGTTCGGCAATACGGACACCGTTCTCGTCGGCAGGCATTTTCTTTGCGGTGATATCCATTGCGATTTTGGCAAGGTACATATTTGTACCGATACCTGCCGTTGCGGTAATACCCGTATTCGCAAGGACATCTTGTATCATTGTCTGTGCGAGTTCTCTTGTTTCGCCGAGTTCTTCAAGTTCTCCGAATGAGATATAGCTTCTCAACCTGTGTCCACCTCCGTCTGAATCGGCTCAACATACCATTTGCCGCCGATTCGGTATAGATATTTTTCCGCACTACCGATCAACACCGTGTAGCGAATTCCTTCATATTCATCTTCGGAGGTGCAGCAGTGAAGCGTTTTTCGGATATCAAAGGCTCTGCCGTCGTGCCAATAAATCCGAACCGGCTTTATTGCGCCGCCGACGAGCACCTGATAATCAACATTAACATATACCTTTTCCAAGGTCAGCACCTCCCGTTTACAGCTTAAAGTCCTTTGATAACATTCTGTGCCACGCCTTGGATTTGCAGGTCATAAACCTCAATATCCTTATATCCCTTCGCTTTGTTGGCAGAGCGAAGAACGGCACAGTTCTTTTTCTTATTCCAATAAAAGT
>CAVDRT010000047.1:0-2866 GCA_963611445.1 bacterium | reverse complement strand
CTGTGAGTCCCACAGCGCGTCCCGCCGAAATATCGGTCCCCGTTAAAACTATCGCGCCGCCGATACCCAGTGCTATCGGGAGTTTTGCGGCGGTGAGCGAAATGATGTTCACAACAGACGACATTGATATAAACGACGGCACCTTAATTGCAATAAAAATTATTGCAATTATAATTATTATAAACATTGCATTATTAAGCAAAAAATCTGTTATTTTGCGGCGGCGATCTTTTTTTGTGAGGGCTACCGAATCGCCGAGTGTGCTTGAAAGTTTTTCGTCTTTTGGTTTGTTCTCGTCAGGCATTGTTTCTTCTCCTTAAACATATTTTGCGGCAAGCGAAAGAATTTCTTCTTGTGTGGTTTCGTCGGGGCGCACTTCGCCCGATATTCTCCCGCCGGACATTACGATAATTCGGTCACACACACCGAGAAGTTCAGGCATTTCCGAAGATACCATAATGACCGCTTTTCCTCTTTTGGCAAGGTCGATTATCAACTGATAGATTTCATATTTCGCACCGACATCGATTCCTCTTGTCGGCTCGTCAAGCAGCAGCACCGTCGGGTCTGTCAAAAGCCATCTGCCGAGTATTACTTTTTGCTGATTTCCGCCCGAAAGAGTGCGAATTTTTGTTTCCTGGCTCGGTGTTTTTATCCGCATTGATTTAATGCACAAATCGGTGGCTTTCGCCATTTTCTTTTTGCTCAAAAGCCCGCCTTTTCGATATTTGTCAAGGCTTGAAATCGTCGCGTTCTCTCTGATGTTCAAAATTCCGAATATTCCCGTTGCGCGGCGTTCCTCCGTCAAAAAAGCAAAACCGTTTTTTATTGATTCTCCGGCGTTGCGGTTTTTAATTTGCCGCCCATTTAGGGTTATGGTGCCTGTTTTTCTGGCGGCAGTTCCGAACAAACATTCCAAAAGTTCCGTCCTGCCGGAGCCGTCAAGCCCCGCAACGCCCAAAATTTCTCCGCGGTTTAAAACAAATGATGCGTCTTTCAGTTTTGAATATTCGGCGCTCATATTTTTGACATTCAAAAGCGGCTCACCGATTTCATTATCTTTTTGCGGATATCGGTTTGTAAGTTCTCTGCCAACCATCAGTTTGATTATCTCGTCCATCGTTATGTCTGCCGCGGGCTTCGTCGCAATCCATTTGCCGTCGCGCATAACGGTGACTGTATCGGATATTTTTAATATTTCTTCCATTTTGTGAGAAATATATATAATTCCGCAGCCGCGTTTTTTAAGGTCTTCTATTATTCTGAAAAGGTGTTCAACCTCTTTTTCGGTCAAAGAAGATGTCGGCTCATCAAAAACAATTATTTTTGAATTGTACGAAACCGCTTTTGCGATTTCCACCATTTGCCGCTGAGAAACCGGCATTTTTGACATTACGGTTTTCGGGTCGACTTTTATGTCGAGTTCCTTGAAAATTTCTCTTGTTTTTTGGAGCATTTTGCTCTCGCTGATTATCGGCAAAAAAGGTGAAACAGTGGGGAAGCGGCCAAGCCACATATTGTCTGTGACATTGCGTTTAAGTGCTTGATTAAGTTCCTGATGAACCATTGCAACGCCGTTTTCAAGCGCCTCTTTTGAGTTTTTGAAGTCAATTTCCTTTCCTTCAAGATATATATTTCCGCTGTCTTTGCTGTAAACGCCGAAAAGGCATTTCATAAGTGTTGATTTGCCGGCACCGTTTTCACCCATAAGCGCGTGAACGCTTCCTCTTTTCACGGTGAGCGAAACATTGTCAAGCGCTCTGACGCCCGGAAATTCCTTGACAATGTTTCTCATTTCAAGCAAAACATCATCACGCCTGTCAGAATCTTTTTTGTTGTTTTCCGCCATTGTTTGCACCCCAAATCATAATCAATGCCGTATCACTGATTTAATGATACGGCGTGAATTTATTATTCGCCCAAATAAGTTCCGTAGGGGATATTAACCCTCCATTTTTCGATAACTTCATCGCCCTCTATATCTTTAAACATATCTTCGGCATTGTTGAGCATATTGTCGGCGAGTTGCATAATGACCTTCGCCATACCGTCGGCGTCCTGCTTGACCGTACCTATCATTGCGCCTTTTCTGATTGCCTCTTTTGCCGCGTCGGTTGCATCAACGCCGAAAACGGGAATAGCCTTGTCTTTTGTATTGTTATATCCTGCCGCTTGCAGAGCCGAAACAGCGCCCAGTGCCATTTCATCGTTGTTTGCAATCACAAGTTCAACCATATTATTGTTTGCTTCGTTATATTGTGCAAGAATTGTCGACATATAATCGGTTGCGGCAGCGGAAGACCATTGCCCGTTTTGGTCAACAAGATATTTGTTTGAGTTCGACAGGTCGTAGAATTGCAGCTGCGCTTTGCCTTTTTCTTTTAACACTTTATCGGCGTCTTCAACGGCATATTTTGTTCGTGCAATTGCTTCCATATTGCCTTCCTGACCCTTAAAAAGGACATAACTGATTTTTCCGTCTTTGTTAAGGTCAAGGCTGTCAAAATTATCGGCAACATATTCGCCGATCAATTCGCCTTGCATATGGCCTGCCATTTCATAATCCGTTCCCACAAAAGCACATTTGTTATAACTTTTCACAACATCTTTTTCAACAGAACGATTAAAGAACACCACCGGAATATCCGCCGCTTTTGCAAGATTTACAATGTTTTGTGCGGCGTCGTTTGACCCTGTATCAACAACATTGACAATGAGCATTCTCGAACCTTTCGAAATTGCGGTTTGCACCTGTTCCGTCTGGGTGGTTTGGTTTCCGTTTGCGTCGTAGTTATTGAATTTCATGTTTTTGGTTTTGAATAATTTATCCATCGCTGTGCGGACGGAAGAAATATATGTGTCGCTG
>CAVDRT010000046.1:0-14235 GCA_963611445.1 bacterium | reverse complement strand
ATAATAAGGGCAACAACCTGCGGTACGGCGAGTTCAAACGCCACCTCGAGCAGTTTAAACACGGGCGAACAAATTGCGTATATTTGTATTTCTTTAAATATGAAATTACAGTTTTCAATTTTTTCTCTCCAAAATTTTCATTTAAATAAATTATAATTGAGAATTGCCGTTTTTTCAAGCGATATCAATATTCTTTACAATAATTATAAAAAGAATTTAAGTTTTTTATCCTCAATGCAATAATGATTGTGCGAGTTGTTATATGCTAACTTGGATTTTTGCAAATTTTGCATCGAATTTGACTGATTTTTACGAAAAAATTCGTGTTTTTTGTAGACATTCCGATTATTATTTGTTATACTTTTAACGATATTACGATTATCCGATTTGATATATGCCGACTGTCGGCATAACATCGGGTGCGTAATCCTGAGATAAAAACTCAGGTCTCAATAATTTTAGGAGGAATCAGGTCAATGAAAAAGAAAATCGGCACGCTTCCTTTCAGGGGTACTCCCGAACAGGAAAAAGAGCTAAAAAAAGTCATTGATGCCAACAAGGACGACAGCAGCCGCCTTATGGCAGTGATGCAGGAAGCTCAGGAGATTTACGGTTATCTGCCCTTGGAAGTTCAGAAAATGATTGCTGAAGGAATGAATGTTCCGCTTGAAAAGGTTTACGGAGTTTCAACCTTCTACGCTCAGTTTTCACTTTCGCCCAAAGGTCTTTATAACATTTCGGTCTGCCTTGGCACCGCTTGTTATGTTAAGGGCTCCGGCGACATAATGGACAGGCTGAGCGAGCGCCTCGGCATCGGCGCGGACGAATGCACCCCGGACGGGAAGTTTTCGCTTACCGCTTGCCGCTGTATCGGTGCTTGCGGTCTTGCCCCGGTCCTCACGGTCAACGAAGAGGTTTACGGCCGTCTGACCGTTGACGATGTTGACGATATACTTGCAAAATACAATTAAACCGCTTTTAGTAAAGGACAGTACTTTTATGAAAATCTGTACCATTAAAGACCTTTTGAACGCAGAAGTTCTTTGTAATGAGGAACTTTTGGGCAAGCATGTTTATTCGGCGTGCGGAAGTGATATGATGAGCGATGTTTTGGCATATGTCAAAGACCAGGCGGTCCTTTTAACGGGGCTTGTCAACCCTCAGGTTATACGCACGGCTGAAATGATGGATATGGTTTGTATTGTTTTTGTCCGTTCCAAAATGCCGTCGGACGATATGATAAAACTTGCCGAAGAATGCGGCATAGTTCTGATGGCAACCGAAAAAAGAATGTACGAAGCCTGCGGTATTCTTTACAGCAACGGGCTTGTCGGCAACAAGGTGAAAAATGGCTGAATCGTTAACCTTCAATTTTGATGTTGACGGCTCTGATTTCACCTCGGCGGGTAACGCGTCGGTTATGATAAAGAAGAATTTGCGCCAGTTGGGGCTTTCTCCCGAAATCATTCGCCGCGTTTCAATCGCTATGTATGAAGGTGAAATAAATATGGTAATTCACGCGGGCGGCGGAAAAGCCACCGTCACCGTAGATGAGGATTGCATAACCATTTTTTTAAGCGACAGGGGTCCCGGAATAAAGGATATCGAAAAGGCTATGCAGGAAGGCTATTCAACTGCTTCCGACAATGTCCGTTCCCTCGGATTCGGCGCCGGAATGGGGCTGCCCAATATGAAACGGTACACCGATTTTATGGATATAAAATCAACGGTCGGAGTCGGAACGGATATAACAATGAAAGTCAATATAAATCAGACCGATAAAATCTAATTTATACTGATAGGTTTGGTGTTATGGATACATATAAACATTCGGTTTATCTTGACGCGAATAAGTGCAACGGCTGCACCACCTGCCTGCGCCATTGCCCGACAGAAGCCATCAGAATTCGTGAAGGCCGCGCCGTCATCAATCAGGAAAGATGTATTGATTGCGGAGAATGTATCAGGGTCTGCCCGAACAAGGCAAAAAAATCCGTTTGCGGCAGCCTTAGGGAAATGGACAACTATAAGTGGAAAATCGCCTTGCCCGCTCCCACGCTCTACGGTCAATTTGAAAATCTTGACGATATTGATTATGTGCTTGACGGGCTTTTGAAAATCGGTTTTGACGATGTTTTCGAGGTTTCCGCAGCGGCTGAAATTGTTTCGGCATACACAAGGAATTATTTAAAAAATGAGAATGTCAAAAAGCCTGCAATCAGTTCGGCTTGTCCTGCTGTTTTGCGGCTCATCGGTTTGAGGTTCCCGTCGCTCACCGACCACATAATCCATATGTTGCCGCCTATGGAAATTGCCGCAGGTATGGCGAGGAATAAGGCAAGACGCGAACACCCCGAGTTTTCGGCAGGGGATATAGGTGTGTTTTTTATATCGCCTTGTCCGGCAAAGGTCAGTTATGTGAATAACGGATTTGCCGACTATAAAAGCCGCGTTGATGTTGTCGTCCCGATAAGTGAAATTTACTTTAAACTTATAAATGCGATGGACAACAGCAAAATTCCCCAAAGCCTTTCCAATTCAGGTGTTATCGGGATAGGCTGGGCTTCATCGGGCGGAGAGGCAACGGCGATTTTTAATGAAAAATATCTTGCAGCCGACGGAATTGACAATGTCATTCTCGTGCTTGACCAGATAGAAAACGGCAGTATTCCGCAGCTTGAATTTATTGAACTCAACGCTTGCACGGGCGGCTGCGTGGGCGGAGTGCTGACAATTCAAAATCCGTTCATTGCAAAAGCACGGCTTCAAAGTCTTCGCCGTTATCTTCCGGTTTCGAGGAATTTTCTGCCGAAAGAGGCTGAAAGTGCTGTTCCGGAAGAATACACATTTAAAGAATACCCTTCTTATCGTCCGATTTCGTCATTAAGCGACAATATGCTTAAATCAATGCAAATGATGTCTCAAATCGAAGAATTGCGGAAAATGCTTCCCGGTATTGATTGCGGCTCTTGCGGCGCTCCGAATTGCCGGGCACTGGCGCAGGATATTGTTAAAAATTGTGCAACGATTGACGCGTGTCCGATTTTAAAATGCCGCCGAGACGGTAAACAGGAAAATTCACAATGAGGGTGACAATATGACGGTTTACGAACTTTCAAAAACGGATGGTTTTTCTGCGGTAACGGTTTCTGACGGAACACGCAAAATTGAAGGTGCTTATTGCGGCGACCTTTTGAGTTGGGTGATGGGCAGAGCGCAAAGCGGAAACGCTTGGATAACCATAATGTCAAATATGAATATTCTTGCCGTCGCTTCGCTTGCCGATGTTTCCTGTATTGTTATCGCAGAGGGCGTCAGCCTTGAATCGGATATAATAAAAACCGCTGAAGCCAAAAAAATCAACATTCTTTCAACGACATTCGGTGAATATGAAACAGCGGTAAAACTCGGATCACTGATATGATGCGTTTTTATTACGATTTGCACATTCACTCGTGTTTGTCACCTTGCGGCGATAATGATTCAACACCCGACAGCATTCTCGGTATGGGCGAATTAAACCGACTTGATATTATGGCGCTTACCGACCATAATTCCGTTGAAAACTGCCCCGCATTTTTCAAAGCCGCCGAAAGACACGGCATTGTACCGATTGCGGGAATGGAACTCACAACGGCGGAGGATATTCATTTAGTCTGCCTTTTTGAAACGCTCCAAAACGCCTTGGCGTTCGGCGAAGAAATAGAAACAAGACGGATACCCCTCAAAAACCGCAGTGACATTTTCGGTGAACAGCTTATTCTTGACGATGAAGATAACATAATCGGCGAAGAAGAAAATCTTTTAATAAATGCAACGACTGTTTCTTTGGAGGAGGCTCCGAAAATTGTCCGAAAATACGGCGGTGCGGTTTTTCCTGCGCATATCGACCGTGAAGCAAACGGCATAATCGCCGTGCTTGGCTCTTTTCCCGAAACGCCGACTTTTCACTTTGCCGAATTGCACAACAGAGAACTTGTCGGCGATTTTCGAAAACTTGCCAATGTGCCGAAAAATGAATTTCTCATTTCTTCAGACGCCCATTATCTTTGGGATATCAAGGAAAGATGCGAATATTTCGAACTTGAATGTGAAAATGACGGTGATTCGGTTCGTCGGGCACTTTTTGAGTATTTGAGGTGCGAAAAATGAAAGAACTTTCTTTGAATATTTTGGATATTGCGGAAAATTCGGTCAAAGCGGGCGCAACACTCACCGAAATTAAAATTTCGGAAAACGAAGAGGCGCTTAAAATAACTATTAAGGATAACGGCTGCGGTATGAATGATGAAAAAGCCGCCGCGGCTCAAAATCCTTTTTATACCACACGGACAACCAGAAAAGTCGGAATGGGGATTCCGCTTTTTAAGATGGAAGCGGAAATGACAGGCGGCAGTTTTTCTTTACAGTCAAAATGCCGTGAAGAATACCCCGACAGCCACGGAACGGTCATTTCGGCGTCTTTTATGAAACGCCACATTGATTTTATTCCGCTCGGCGATGTTGTTTCAACCGTTATCACCCTGATACAGGGTCACCCCGAAACCGATTTTCTGTTTGAACATAGATACTCACAAAAAACCGTTTCGCTGGACACAAGGGAACTTCGAAATGTTCTCGGCGATGTTCCGCTTAACAGTTTTGAGGTTATAGAGTGGATTAAAGAATATTTAAACGAACAATATGGGAGTTGATTTCAGGAAATTAAATTTACAAATTAAACAAAATAATAACAAAGGGAGAGAAAAGAAATGAAATCATTAGCAGAATTGCAGGCGATTAAGGAAAAGATGAAAAGCAAAGTGCTTCTCCGTGAAGGCGGAGAAGAAATGCGCGTGGTCGTCGGCATGGCGACTTGCGGAATTGCCGCGGGCGCCAGACCCGTTCTCAACACTTTGGTTGAGGAGGTAAACAAAGAGGGACTTGACGGAAAAATCAAAGTTTCACAAACAGGCTGCATAGGAATTTGCCAGTTTGAGCCGATTGTTGAAGTTTTCGAGCCCGGCAAGGAAAAAACAACCTATGTCAAGGTTGATTCCGAAAAAGCAAAACGCATTGTCAAAGAACATCTTAAGGGCGGCAAGGTTGTTTCCGAATATACAATCGCCAACCAAAAGGCATAAATTGGAGGTAGAAATTATATGATTCGTGCACATATTTTGATTTGCGGCGGTACGGGTTGTACTTCTTCCGGAAGTGTTGAAATTCAAAAGGCATTCGCCGAGAATATTGAAAAGAACGGACTTTCGGATGAAATAAAAATCGTGCAAACAGGTTGTTTCGGACTTTGCGCTTTAGGCCCCGTTGTAATTGTTTATCCTGACGGCACATTTTACAGCCGTGTTACACCCGATGATGTTAAAGAAATCGTCGAAGAGCACCTGCTCAAAGGCCGTTTGGTTGAAAGACTTGTATATAACGATACGGGCGATGTGACCAAAGAGCCCGACGGAAATGTTGCCCTCGGCGATACCGCTTTCTATAAATCGCAGAACCGTGTTGTTCTCCGCAATTGCGGTGTTATCAACCCCGAAGATATTGACGAATATATTGCAATGGACGGCTATGCCGCACTCGGTAAAGTTTTGACCGAGATGACGCCTGAAGAAGTTATCAAATGCGTCACTGATTCGGGACTCAGAGGACGCGGCGGCGGCGGTTTCCCGACAGGGCGCAAATGGTCGCTCTGCGCGCCCAATAAAGCACCGCAGAAATATGTTGTTTGTAATGCCGACGAAGGCGACCCGGGCGCGTTTATGGACCGTTCTGTTCTTGAAGGCGACCCCCATTCTGTAATCGAAGCTATGGCAATTGCAGGTTACGCTATCGGCGCTACCGAGGGCTATGTTTATGTCCGCGCCGAATATCCGATTGCGGTGCATCGTTTGCAGATTGCAATTGACCAGGCGCGTGAATACGGTCTTCTCGGAAAAAACATATTCAATTCAGGGTTTGATTTTGACCTTCACATTCGTCTCGGAGCAGGTGCGTTTGTTTGCGGTGAAGAAACTGCGTTGATGACCTCGATTGAAGGTAACCGCGGCGAGCCCCGTCCGCGTCCGCCTTTCCCGGCTGTTAAGGGACTTTACAATTCACCGACGGTTGAAAACAATGTTGAAACCTTTGCGAATATCCCCCAGATAATCCTCAGAGGGGCGGAATGGTTTGCCTCTATGGGTACCGAAAAATCAAAGGGTACAAAAGTTTTCGCGCTCGGCGGAAAAATCAAGCATACAGGTCTTGTTGAAATCCCGATGGGAACAACTCTGCGTGAAATTATCGAAGACATCGGCGGCGGAATTCCGAACGGCAAAAAGTTCAAAGCCGCGCAAACCGGCGGCCCTTCGGGCGGCTGTATTCCTGCCCGTCTTATCGATACGGAAGTTGATTATGATAACCTTGTTGCAATGGGCTGTATGATGGGATCCGGCGGTCTTATCGTAATGGACGAAGACACCTGCATGGTCGATATGGCTAAATTCTTCCTTGAATTTACCGTTGATGAATCCTGCGGAAAGTGTACGCCCTGCCGCGTCGGCACAAGAAGATTGCTTGAAATTCTTGAAAAAATCACAAAGGGTCAGGGAACTCTCGAAGATATTGACAGAATGGAAGAACTTTGCCATTACATAAAAGCAAATTCACTTTGCGGTCTCGGACAAACCGCTCCGAATCCCGTTCTTTCAACCCTTAAATTCTTCCGTGAAGAATATATTGCCCATGTTGTTGACAAGAAATGTCCTGCCGGAGTGTGCAAAGACCTGCTTCAGTACAACATTGATAAAGACAAATGTATCGGCTGCGGAATGTGCGCCAAAAACTGTCCCGCGGACGCAATTTCAAGGACTGATTATATTGCCGAGGGCCACAAACTGGCTTCGTTCGGTATTGATACTTCCAAGTGCGTTAAATGCGGCGCTTGCGTCGGCAACTGTAAGTTCAAAGCAATAAGCAAGCAATAAGGGAGGGAAACATACAATGAATGATGTAACAATGATAAACTTAAAAATCAACGGTATGGATGTTTCCGTACCCAAAGGCACAACAATACTTGAAGCCGCAAGGAAACTCGGATTTGAAATTCCGACTCTTTGCTATATGAAAGAAATTAACGAGATCGGCGCTTGCCGCATCTGCGTTGTCGAAGCAAACGAGGGCAGAGGCTTCAGAACGGTTGCTTCTTGCGTATATCCCGTTTCCGAGGGCATGGAGGTCAGAACAAATTCCGCCGCAATTCAAAAGGCGAGAAAGACAACCTTGGAACTCATTTTGTCAACGCACGAGAGAAAATGTCTTTCCTGCGTTCGTTCAGGCAACTGTGAATTGCAGACTCTTTGCAATGACTACGGCATTGAAGATGAAGGCACCTTTGACGGTTTCAAACCTGTTTTTGAAATTGACGACAGTGCTCCGCATATGATAAGAAACAATAATAAATGCGTGCTTTGCCGCCGCTGTGTTGCGGTTTGTAAAGCCCAGCATGTGTCCGTAATCGGTGCTAACGACCGCGGTATTGACACAAATATTGCTTGTGCGTTCAACAAAAACCTCAGCGAAGTCGCCTGTATTTCCTGCGGTCAGTGCATTGTCAACTGCCCGACAGGCGCCCTGACCGAAAAGGACGACACTCAAAAGGTTTACGAAGCGCTTAACGACCCGGATAAAATTGTTATCGTCCAGACTGCGCCTGCTGTTCGTGCGGCTCTCGGCGAATCATTCGGTATGCCTATCGGCACCGATGTTGAGGGCAAAATGGTTGCGGCTTTGCGCCGACTCGGGTTTGACAAGGTTTTCGACACCGACTTTGCCGCCGACCTCACCATTATGGAAGAAGGTACAGAGTTCATCGACCGACTCCAAAACGGCGGAGCCCTTCCGCTTATCACATCTTGCTCGCCCGGTTGGGTTAAATTCTGCGAGATGTACCACCCGAATATGATTAAAAATCTTTCGTCGTGCAAATCACCCCAGCAGATGTTCGGCGCGGTTCTCAAAACCTGGTATGCCGAAGCAAACGGAATTGACCCCAAAAACATATTCTCAGTTTCGGTTATGCCGTGCACCGCAAAGAAATTTGAAATCGGCAGAGATGATGAAGCGGCAACAGGTCTTCCTGATGTTGATGTAACGATTACAACACGCGAACTTGCGAGAATGATTAACCGTGCAAGGCTTAACTTCACCGCATTGCCCGATGAAGAATTTGACAATCCTCTCGGCGAAGATACAGGTGCCGGTGTTATCTTCGGTGTAACAGGCGGCGTTATGGAGGCAGCTCTCCGCACAGTTAAAGAAATTCTTGAGGGTAAAACTTTCGATGATGTCGATTATGAAGTTGTCAGAGGAACTGCGCCCATCAAGCGTGCAACACTTAACATTGCGGGAACTGATGTTAAAATTGCCGTTGCAAGCGGAATGGAAGCGGCGCACGAGCTTCTCACCAAGATTGAAAACGGTGAAGAAGAATATCACTTCATTGAAATTATGGGTTGCCCCGGCGGCTGTGTAAACGGCGGCGGTCAGCCGATTCAACCGGCCGCCGTCAAAGCAACGACCGACATAAAGGCTCTTCGCGCTGCGGCTCTTTATAAAAACGACGCAAGTCAGAAATACAGAAAGTCACATGAAAACCCGATGGTCAGGAAAATCTATGAAGATTATTTTGAAAAACCGGGCAGCCACAAGGCACATAAGGCACTTCACACAACCTATGTCGACCGTTCGGATGTGTTGAAATAATTATTGTTTAGAAAAAACAAAACCGACGGATTTCTTTTCGGAGTTCGTCGGTTTAAACACTGATTTGCGATAATAATTGACATTTTTTTCGAAATGTAATATAATCATAGCATAGTTTGAAGGAGAAGCGAAAACTGACCCCGAAAATTCTTACAAATACATACCTGAAAACAGGGAATTTCCCGAAAACAAGGTGTGCTTAAATAATCTTTATTTGTGACAGACTGAAGTTAGCAGAGTCTGCCGCAATTGGGTATGTTTATCACACGCTTCGGTGAATTTCCGATGCGTGTTTTTTGTTTATCTAAAAGGAGAAACCGAATGGAAACCAGAATTGCCGTTATGAGCATAATTGTCGAAAATCCCGAATCTGCCGAAAAAATCAACAAGGTTTTGCACGATTACGGCGAATACGTAATCGGGAGAATGGGAATCCCCTATAAACCCCGAAAAATCAATATAATCAGCATTGCGCTTGACGCACCGCAGGATAAAATTTCCGCCCTTGCGGGGACGGTGGGAAATATTGAAGGCGTCAGCGTTAAAACCGCTTATTCGGGGAACGGTGCCAAATGACGGATAATGCTAAAATTTTGATTGATAAACTTGAGGGGCAACACTCTCTCGCTGTTTCGGAATATACTTATCTTATTGAGAATTTTGACGCCGAAACCGCCTTATATGCCGCAAAAAAAGCGGTTGCCGTGCGGCAGAAAATTTACGGCAACACGGTGTTTGTCAGAGGACTTGTCGAAATCAGCAACATCTGCAAAAACGATTGCCTCTATTGCGGGATAAGAAAGAGTAACCAAGAGGTTAGGCGTTACCGCCTTACAAAAGAACAGATTTTGGACTGCTGCCGTGAGGGATTTCTGCTCGGCTTTCGCACTTTCGTTCTTCAAGGCGGCGAAGACCCGTATTTCACTGATGATGTAATGTGTGAAATAATCAGCGAAATTAAGAGGGAACACCCCGACTGTGCCGTGACCTTGTCACTCGGCGAGCGGTCAACTGACAGTTATAAAAGGCTTTTTGCCGCCGGTGCCGACCGTTATCTTCTTCGGCACGAAACAGCGACCGAGGAGCATTATAAATTGTTGCACCCGACCGAAATGTCTTTTGAAAACAGAATGGATTGTTTAAACAATCTTCGCAAAGTCGGCTTTGCGGTCGGCTGCGGATTTATGGTCGGCTCGCCTTATCAAACGGCGGAACACCTTGCGTGCGACCTCAAATTCATCGAAGAATTTAAGCCGGAAATGTGCGGAATAGGACCTTTTATTCCGCACGGCGAAACACCGTTTGCCGACCGCACGGCAGGCTCTTCCGAACTCACCTGTTTTCTTTTGTCATTGATAAGACTCATTCATAATCCCGTACTTTTGCCTTCAACCACGGCACTCGGAACTATCGACCCCCGTGGGCGTGAAAAGGGAATACTTGCGGGGGCAAATGTTGTAATGCCGAATCTGTCGCCCGTCAGCGTGCGAAAAGATTATGAACTCTACGACAATAAAATCTGCACCGGTGAAGAATCGGCACAGTGCAAAGACTGCCTCTCTCGGCGAATGAATTCAATCGGATATGAAATCGTCGTCGACAGGGGAGATATAAAATTATAATATCGAAAGGAAGTCATTTTTGTGGCAAAATACGACCCTAAATCATTAAAAGCAGAAGAATTTATTAACGATAAGGAAATAAGAGAAACCTTAAAATACGCCGAAGATAATAAAGATAATTTGGAACTTATCGATGAAATCCTCCAAAAAGCGCGCCCTCAAAAAACAGAAACTGGCTATGTTTGCCGAGGTCTTACTCACCGCGAAGCGTCGGTGCTGCTTGCTTGCGAAAACAAAGAAAAAATTGAAGAAATGTATAACATCGCCGAGGAAATAAAACTGGCGTTTTACGGCAACCGCATTGTAATATTCGCCCCTCTTTATCTTTCGAATTATTGTGTCAACGGCTGTGTTTATTGCCCATACCATGCTAAAAACCGCCATATAGCACGCAAAAAACTGACGCAGGACGAGGTGAAAGCCGAGGTTATCGCACTTCAGGATATGGGGCACAAACGCCTGGCGATTGAAGCGGGCGAAGACCCTGTGAACAATCCGATAGAATACATACTTGATTGTATCAAAACGATTTACAGTGTTCATCACAAAAACGGCGATATACGCCGCGTTAATGTCAATATTGCCGCCACAACGGTTGAAAACTACCGCAAACTTAAAGAGGCGGGAATCGGTACTTATATCCTGTTTCAGGAAACCTATCACAAAGAAAGTTATCTGCAGCTTCACCCGACAGGTCCTAAGCACGATTATGATTATCATACCGAAGCAATGGACAGGGCGATGGAAGGCGGAATTGACGATGTCGGGCTGGGTGTGCTTTTCGGACTCGAAATGTATAAATATGAATTTGCGGGTCTTATAATGCACGCAGAACATTTGGAGGCGGTTCACGGTGTAGGACCGCACACAATCAGCGTTCCGAGGGTGAAACACGCCGACGATATCGACCCCGACGCATTTGATAATTCCATTTCGGACGAAATTTTTGCGAAAATCACCGCTTGTATCCGTTTGGCAGTTCCCTATACGGGACTTATTATCTCAACGAGAGAGAGCGAAGAAGTCCGTTCAAAACTTTTGCGGCTCGGCGTTTCACAGGTGAGCGGCGGCTCACGCACCTCTGTCGGTGGTTACACCGAGAAAGAGCGCCCGCACGATACCGAACAGTTTGATGTTTCCGACCAACGCACACTCGATGAGGTCGTTCATTGGCTTATGAAAACAAATCATATTCCGTCATTCTGCACCGCTTGCTACCGCGAGGGAAGAACAGGCGACCGCTTTATGAGCCTTTGCAAAAACGGGCAGATACTCAATTGTTGCCACCCGAACGCACTGATGACCTTGACCGAATATCTGGTTGACTATGCAAGCGAGGAGACGAAAAAAGTCGGTTATAAGATGATTGAAGAAGAACTCAAAAAAATACCTAAAGATAAGGTCAGGGAAATCGCTCAAAAACATATTGAAGACATCAAAAATTCAAATGCCCGCGATTTCAGATTTTAAGTTCAACAATTCGCAAAAAGGAGGAAATCAAAATGAGCCTTAACGATACCGTGTCGGCGGAAAGAACGCATATCGGATTTTTCGGAATGAGAAATGTCGGCAAATCAAGCGTGGTCAACGCCGTGACGGGGCAGGAACTGTCAATTGTCTCCGATGTCAAGGGAACAACGACCGACCCTGTTAAAAAAGCAATGGAAATTTTGCCGATAGGCCCTGTTTTGATAATTGATACTCCCGGTCTTGATGATGAGGGGACGCTCGGCGAAATGCGTGTCAAAAAAACGCGCGACATATTAAAAAGAACTGATATTGCCGTTTTGGTAGCAAATGCTCAAACGGGGCTTTGCAATGAAGACCGCGAATTGATTGAGATATTCAAAGAAAACAAAATCCCTTATCTGCTCGTTTTTAATAAATCCGACCTTGTTTCGAAACATAAACCACCGCTTGAAAACGAGATATATGTCAGTGCGCTTAAAAGCGAAAATATATATGAACTCAAAGAAAAACTGGCATCTTTTGCGAAATCGGCGGCGAATAATAAAACAATACTCGGCGATTTGATAAACGAAAATGACCTGATTGTACTTGTGGTGCCCGTTGACGAAGCGGCACCCAAAGGACGGCTCATTTTGCCGCAACAGCAGACAATTCGCGAAATTCTGGATTTCCACTCAACGGCAGTCGTTTGTCAGGATACCGAACTTAAAGAAACACTGGAAGCCCTTTCGCGCAAACCCAAAATGGTGATAACCGATTCACAGGCATTCGGGCGTGTTTCAAAAATCGTGCCCGACGATATTTGGCTGACTTCATTTTCAATACTTTTTGCAAGATATAAAGGAAGTCTTAAAGTCCTCACAGAGGGTGCTGCGGTTATAAAAGACCTTAAAGACGGCGACCGTGTACTTGTGTCGGAAGGCTGCACACATCACCGCCAGTGCGGCGATATAGGCTCTGTGAAAATTCCGGCGTGGATTAAAAAATTCACGGGTGCCGAACCGCAGTTTGAGTTTTCTTCGGGAAACACTTTTTCCGATGACTTAAAAAAATACAAACTCGTTATTCATTGCGGAGGCTGCACCCTTAACGAAAGGGAAATGAAGTCACGAATCGGTGCCGCTCGGGTGGCGGGAGTGCCTATTGTCAACTATGGCATTGCAATAGCATATATGCACGGAATACTTCATCGTGCACTCGAACCTTTTCCCGAGATTTTAAAGATAATCGAAGATACAACAAAAGAATAATCAAATAAAAAATCTGCCCGACCTGTTTTAAAGGTTGGGCAGAAGTGTTGACAGCATTAAATTATTTTATCAGCCCGACAAGCGTATCCCAGCAATTCATAATAATGAGTGCCGCAAACGCCATACTTATGCCGATAACGCTTTCTTTTGTCATTCTTTCTTTAAAGAGCACCGCCGACATAATTGATGAAAGAATTATGCTTGCACCTTGGCTGAGCGGATACATCTGGGCTGCAGGCAGATAAGATGCCGCAGTGGTTTTAAAGAGAGAATAAGCAAAAAGGCAAATTGCCATAATCACTATGTACCCATAAGCCTTTTTCGGCATTTTTGCAGGTTTATTTTTGTGCTTGATACCTGTCAAACCGTAGACCGTAGCCAGCATGGCGGCAGCAAAAACATAGGTGTAAAAACTGAATACCGTTGGATTGCCTTTCGGAACATTTGCAACAAAAATCTTTTGTGAAAAGTCTGTCAGCCCATTAAATATTGCTGACAAAATCAACAGCAAAAAACCTTTGGCGGTGGTCTTTCCGTTGATTTTTGTGTTGTATGAACACATAATCGCCGTTGACACCAAAAGCAGTGCAAAGCCTACCCATTGATGAATTGTGATTTTTTCTCGGTAAAAAATTGCGCTGCCTACCATCGGAATTAACATTCCGGCAAGCAAAAATACATCAAGCTGCATATATGCGCTGTCTCTGACTGTCAAAAGCCAGGTTACAACAAACAGCGCAGAGCAGACACCGGAAAGCGCAGTGACGGCGATAGTTGTGCCGTCCACAGCCAGTGCGGTGACATTGCCGCTGAGCGTGAGGATTATAAAACCGATGATTATGCAGAGCACCATTCTCAGCAAATTGAGTGCAATGGCATCTCTTGTTTCGGTTACGAATCCGCTTGATTTCTTTCCGCAATATCCTTTTGTTGTTCCGGCTAAAAGTGCAATCGCCAAAAATAAATATCCCATTGAATAAACATCCTTTAAAACTTTAAATAAAAAGCGTACCCTGCCGCAAAAATCAAAAAATTCACATTTTATTCTTGAAAAAAGCGGCTTGCGGCATTATAACAGATATTGGTCGAATTTTGTTGCCGCCTTAAATATCTTATCACCGTTTTTCCTTATTTACAAGATGTTATTTGCATGG
>CAVDRT010000045.1:0-4998 GCA_963611445.1 bacterium | reverse complement strand
ACCATATCCATTCCGACCGATTTGATTATTTTTTCGCCGCCGACACTTGTTCCCGCCGCCATAACAAAACTGCAAAGCAACATAAGCCACACGGGGATTGCAATACCGCCGACACTTGTTTGCCCGTGCGAAAAAGCAAGTCCCAAAAATAAAACGCCGATGAATTTTTGTCCGTCCTGCGCGCCGTGCATAAAACTCATTGCCGCCGCGCCGAATATTTGCGCATACTTAAAAAAGACACCCGTTGACCTTCGGCTCATATTTTTAAACAGAAAAACCACCAAACGGCAAATTGCCCAACCCGTCAAAAAGCCGAGAAAAAGGCTCAACACAAGTCCGTAAAGCACTTTCACCCACTCACCGGCATTTATGCCCCCGACGCCGCCGTGTATTGCAATTGCGGCGCCCGAAAGTCCTGCAATCAGGCTGTGACTCTCACTTGTGGGAATTCCGAAAAAAGAAGCCCCGACGCTGTAAACCACAATTGAAAACAATGCGGCGCAAAGCGCCACAGTCGCCGCGCGCGTGTCCCCGCCGAAATCAACCATATTGCTTATTGTCGAGGCAACCGAACTGTTTATTCGGGTCATAATAAAAACACCGAAAAAATTGAACACGGCGCTCATCATAATTGCGCTTTTAACGCCCATACACCGAGTTGTCACACAGGTTGCAATTGCGTTAGGTGCGTCGGTCCAACCGTTGACAAAAATGACGCCGAGCGTCAAAACAACCGTTATCAGAAGCATTGGACTTGCAGACATAGCATTCAAAAACGCCCGAAAAGACACATCCATTTAACCACCTCTTTATTTATTTTAGTCCGAAAAATATATTTCAATTCAAAAAAGGGGCAAACTCAAAAAAGAAGTTTGCCCCTCGAATTATATATAATATTATAAACTTTCAAAAAGAGTTGCTCTCACCGCAAAATCTGCGATAATACTTTCGATTTTTGCGAAAAAATCCTTGAATTGTGATAAACACAAACAAAGCAATCGCCACATAGTAAACCGGCAACGCTGTTCCCCAAACGCTTTGCGGGAAAACTTTTTTAACACAAACACCGTCCAGCAAAATATAAATAAGCATTCGTCCGCTGCCCTCAACAAGCGGTCTTAAAAATCCTGCCCGCAGTGCGACGAACACAACACCTGCCGCCAGCCCGATTGAAGACTTTTTATCCAACAGTTCCGTCCGCACGGTCACAAGTCCGCAAAAATAAATCGTCCCGTGGCAGAACATTGAAATATAGATTTCAAAAGGCGCATACGCACCGTAAAGGAAACCGCCTGCGGCAATCATCGCGATATAATAGAAAAAGCCTGCCATCAGCCCCGAATAGGCTGCCCAACTGTGAATTTTTTTGTTTGACACCAATAAAATTGCGGGCACGACAAAATAAGCAACTGTGGAAAATTCGACCGGAACGGAAATCCTGCCCAATATGAACGGATTAAAAATACCGTATCTGAACAGATTAAGTGACAAAACAAGAACACACAGTGTTTTTACTGCTTTTTGCCGCAAACGACACGGCGCACCGCAAAGCAGATATGCCGACACATTTATGACGCCGAAAAACACGAGTGCAACCGCATTCAAACCGTACATAAACCGTCACCTCACTTTTATTTTGTATAGACTAAGAGGAGCCTACTCAAACCAACCCCATTTGTGCCAAAACTGTATATCCCCCGCCGAAAGAGCGCACGCAATGAAGCCGAGAACAAAGCAGACCGCAAACAGCATAAGCGAGACCATTGCAACCGAGCGCAAACGGCGTTTTGCTTTGGGCGAAAACTGCGGTGCTATCGGCAAAGCGGGGCGGGTTGCCAAGCCCTTGCTTTCAGCCAACGCATTTTGATGAAAACGCCCGAAAGAACGGAAAATCTGACAGATAAAGGCGGAAAACCAAACGCAGCCGCAGACGGACAAAACACAAAGTGCCAAAAGGCTCATTCCCAAAATCGCTCCGCACCAATAAGGCATTGGCGGCAGGTACACAAACGGCAGGTTAGCAAAATCCAAAACAAAACAAATGCCGGTCAGCCCGAAACTCAAGGCGGCAGACACCATAACAATTCCCCAGGAAATCAGCAAAACAGCGAATATGCCGAAAAACAAATCAACCCAAGCAAGCCACAACCAAGTGAGAAATACGGAATATTTAGCCCCTTGTTTCGGTTCAGAGCCGAATTGGGCGGCAAGTTCCGCGGGATTTCCGAGTTTTGCGGCGATTTCTTCTTCCGAATATCCGTCAGCCGTTTTAAACCCGAAATGCTGCTCATATTCATCGAGAATATCGGCGGCGTCTGAAATATTTCTCTTTAATAATTCATTTGAAAGTTTTGTCATAAATTCATTTTTCGTCATTGTCATCATCCTCCAGCAATTTTTTGACCGACTGCGCGAATTTTAAATATTCGGCGCGGTCGTTTCGGTATGTTTCAATACCTGTTTTCGTGAGTTTATAGTATTTTCTCGGCGGTCCGCCGCTTTCCTCCTGCAGGTATGTTGTGAGCAGTCCGTCCGCTTTCAGTTTCCGCAGAATCGGATAAACAGTGCCGTCCGAAATGTTGATGTGCTTTGAAAGAAATTCCGAAATTTCATATCCGTAACAGTCGCGCCGTTTAAGCAGTGCCAGCACGCAAAGTTCCAGCACACCTTTTTTATATTGCACGCTCATATCGGTTCCTCCTTTTTGTAATCTTTACACTACTATATTATATTCAATAGTTAAAAATGTCAATAGTAAATTTAAAAAAATTTTGCTTTTTTAAAAAGCACAAAAATGCCCTTTCAATCAAGAAAGGGCGTTTGATTTAATCTAAGCTGTTAATGAAGTTTATTAAATGTGAAACATATCTGAAACTGCCGTCCGATTCTCTTTCCGATGACCCCGAACAATGCGTTCCTTCAAGTTCCTCGAGGCGAATATCGTTTTGCGGCAAAAACCGCTTGAGAGATTTATACATCAATTTGTTTTGCTCCGGGCGGGCAGGCATATCGTCCTTATAATAAAGCATTAAAAGCGGTTTTACACTTAAATTTTCATTCACATAAAAAAGCGGTGCCGCTTCGTCTATCCGCTCAATTCTTGTGTCTAAGCCGCGTTCACGCAGAACATTGAAATGCGTGGTCTGTTGAGCGCTGTCTGAAATAAATCCGTCAATCAAATCGGCGTCAGCCCCGGCATTTTTCAAAAAATCGGGAGCGACGCAAAGCATCATTGCAAGATATGCCCCTGCCGATTGCCCCGAAACAAACATCCTGTTAACAAAAGGTTTTGTTAAAGGGGATTTTTGCAAAAATGCAACAGCCGCCGCTGCATCTTCAATAAAATCCGGAAATTTGGCATTCGGGTACATTCTGTATTCCACCGAGGCAAAAGCAAGCCCGTGTTTCAAATGTTCTGCCGCCAGGTCCTCCCTTTTTCGGTCTCCGCTCTCAAGACCTCCGCCGTGAAACCAAACAACCAAATCGAATTTTTCGCTCTCCGGCAAATATATATTCAAATAATTCTCCCGGAATTCCCCGTATTTTACATCTTTAACCGTCTTCATAAAAACACCTCAGTTTTTAATTTAAAAACCAACAGGATTTCGTTTTATTGTCCTCCAACAGGACTTTTAACACCGCCTGCGAAAACAGTTCGCGCCGCAGTTCCCTTAGTGGATTTTCTGTTATGATTGTATCATAACAGTGTATCTAAGTAAAGAAGAAACAAAACCGCCTATGCAAAACATAAGCGGTTGAAGATTTAGATTTCGTTTTTCATTTGCGTGACCCATTGAGGCGGGTCTGTGCTGACTATAGATAATTCGCCGTTTTTATACTCAGCGACTTGACGAAAACCGTTATAATTGTCAAAGAAAAAAGCCTCGTCACAATAAGGCAAAACTTTTTTTAACGCCTTAAAACGATTTTGAAAACGCATCTTGACAGTATCAGGCGGTATATTATGTCCCCCTTTTTGCACTCTGTTTTCAATTCGCTTTAAACTTTCGCTTTCAGAGTTCAGACCGATATAGTACAATCGGATAAAATAGCCCTTTTCTTTCGCTTCTTTGCAGGTCAAAGATGTTCTGTTCCCCGACAAGGTGGTTTCTTGCGTGAATGAATACCCGTTATTTAAACATTCATCAATTTTTTGAACTGCTTTTTTACCGCCTTCAATGGCGTTATTATTACATTCAGCGTTAATTTTATCGACATCAATAATTATGCCCAACTCTAAAGATTGCGCTTTTAATGAGCCGGTGAAGCTGCTTTTGCCCACACCGTTAACGCCTCCGATAATAGTATAACATTTCAATGTGTTCTCACCTCGTTTTAAATATTATAATCTAACCATAACGCAAAGTCAAATCGTTTTCGACACCGCATATCCTTTATCTTTGATATGTATGTATAGGGTAGTGATTGTTTGAAAACTGCGAACTGCTGAATGCTGTTGTTTGCGAAGTGTCAAGCCTCAGGCAAGAGAAAGAAAAAGCGCCGTAAACCCACTTAAATACAGTGTTTACAGCACTTTTTAATGTGACTGCTCGACGAAATAGCACAATGGAATTTGTTTTGAGAAACATTGCTATGCAGTTATTCAATGAAATACCGCTTGCGGTATAAAAAATTCTAATGAATTATGAAATATTTTCCCTTACGGCAAAATACGAAATAAAATTCGCTTCGCCTCTCACATTTGGCAAAGCCAAATATTTCATACGCATTAGCGTATTTCACAGCATTGCTATTTCACTCGCCACAAGGCGAATTTCATTGAAAAAGACCAAGTCACTTGTGGCTTGGTCTTTTTCTGGCAGGGGCAGTAAGAATCGAACTCACGACACGCGGTTTTGGAGACCGCTGCTCTACCATCTGAGCTATACCCCTATATTAAACTCTAAAATCAACGCTTGAAACAAATGGAAATGGTGGACCAGCAGGGACTCGAACCCCGGACCGACCGGTTATGAGCCGGTTGCTCTAACCAACTGA
>CAVDRT010000044.1:0-2269 GCA_963611445.1 bacterium | reverse complement strand
TTTCAGGTCCCTTAAGCCGTTTCACTTCGTCGATTATGGTGTGGTTTATCAAAATAACATCGCTCCCGTTCGGCGGAGCGGCGTCATCTTTCTTGGTTTAAACGGTGGCTTTATGGATGATGTTCTTTCTTATAAATCGGGCGAATTTGAAGGTCCGCTTGACCTTTTGCTTTTCCTGATTTCAAAAAACAAACTTAACATCAATGATATTGAAATCTCTCTGCTTGTCGACCAATATCTTGAACAGATAAAAGTTTTAAATATCGACCCTGCCGAAACCGGAAGCGAATTTTTGCAGATGGCTTCAAGGCTGATATACCTCAAAACCGTCAGCCTTCTTCCGAAAACCGAAGAGACAGAACAACTCAAAGAACAACTCTCTCTTGAACTCATTGAGTATGAAACCTGCAAACGGTTGGCGGGCGCTTTGGGTGAACTTTCAGGCGGATTTGACAGATTTATAAAACAGCCCGAAAAAATTGAATTCGACAGCACATATGAACTCACACATTCTTCGGAAACGCTGCTTAAAGCCTATTTTGACGCAATAGGCAGAGGAAAAAGAAAACTTCCGCCGTCACCGACGGCATTTACAAAAATAGTGGCAAAAAAGGTTGTTTCTGTCTCTTCGAGGGTTGTTTATGTGTTGCGGAATCTCACAAAACGCGGCAAAATCAAGGTCTATTCGCTCTTCAAAAAATCAACAAGCCGTTCCGAATTGGTCGCAACTTTCCTGGCTGTTCTTGAACTCTGCAAAGCGGACCGAATTAAGATAAACGGAGACGGTGAATTTGCCGAAATTGACGCAGTGAAGGAGAAAAAATAACAATGCCGGAAATGAATAAATTATCCGCTGCCGTTGAAGCGATACTTTTCGCAAGCGGTGAGCCGGTTGATTCCCCGAAACTTATGAATGCATTGGATATTGAAATCGACGAACTTGAATCGGCTGCTGCCGCCCTCAAAAAGCGGCTTGATAAGCCGGAAAGCGGAATTGCGCTTATAAAGGTCGGAGCGTCATATCAACTTTGTGCCAAAGAAGAATATATCGGCAACATCAGAACTGTTCTCGACCTTCGGAAACGCACACCCCTTTCACAAGCCGCAATGGAAGTTTTGGCTGTAATTGCTTATAATCAACCTGTCACAAGGGCATATGTTGAACAGGTGAGGGGCGTTGACTGCTCGGGTGTTATTTCATCACTGACCGAAAAAGGGCTTTTGGAAGAGCGGGGAAGGCTTGAACTTCCGGGAAGACCGCTCCTTTACGGCACGACCGAGAATTTCCTGCGCTGTTTCAAACTTTCATCACTTGATGAACTTCCGAAACTTGCCGATGAAAATTCGAAAGATGAAATTGAATCAAACGCAGATTCACCCGAAAACAATTCTTCGGATTCCTGAGGACCGTTAACTATGACCGCTTTGATAATCATACTTTCCGTGTTTGCGTTTTTATTCTTGTTGCTTTTAATTCCGGCAAAACTTAAAATTAAGTCTGACGGTGAAAATTTGAAAATATATGCGTCTTATCTTTTTTTAAAGTGGCATATTCGACCGCCGAAACCTAAAAAGCCGAAAAATCAAAAACCTGCTGACGGCGATGCAAAACAAACATCGGAAAAAGCAAAAACCGAAAGCAAAAATTATATCAGAGACCTTTTTAAAAATAAGGGTGCGGCAGAAGCTTTACGGGAACTTTTTGCCCTTTTAAAAGCAATTTTGGATAAATTGGGCGCCGCCGCCAAACATATTATTGCGGAAAAATTTGTTTTGAAGGTTGTTGTCGGCGGCGATAATGCGGCAGCTGCCGCGATTTGCTACGGTGCCGCAAATGCCGTTTTGTATCCCGCTTTATCGGCGCTTGATTCAATAATCATTATGAAAAAACGCGATGTTGACATATCGTGCGATTTTGACAGGAAGCAGTGCTCGATTGTCGCTGATATAAGACTTTCCGTGAAACCTCTGTTTGTCTTGAACGCCGCTTGCGGCGTGCTTATAAAACTAATCAAAACCAAAGCAAAGGAAGGCGTTAAAAATGACTGAAAATAACAATATCAAAGAAATAATGGATGTGACGCTCGACAAAATCCGCTCAATGGTCGGTGCCGAAACGATTATCGGCGAGCCGATATACACTGACGATATAAAAATCATACCTGTTTCAAAAGTCAGTTTCGGCGTTGCAACGGGCGGCTCTGATTTTCCGTCAAAATCGCTCAACACAAATCTTTTCGGGGGCGGCGGCGGAGCCGGAGTTTCAATC
>CAVDRT010000043.1:0-3349 GCA_963611445.1 bacterium | reverse complement strand
TTTATAAAGATACGGTTTTTCAGCGTTCCATAAAACAGGTGTGTCAACGGTTATTTGCGCCCGTCCGCCGGCTGTCGAAGCCGTTCCGACAGTCTTGCCGTTTGCGTCATTAAGGACAATATCGGCGTCGCCCTCAATTTCAAAATTCACGGTGTTTTCAGAAGTCGTGATTTTAATATCTTTTATGTGATTTCGGGGTCTTGAAAGAACATAAACATCTCTGAAAATACCGTTATATCTGAACATATCCTGGTCTTCAAGGTAACTGCCGACGCACCATTTTCTGACATTTATTCTGACAGTGTTCTTCCCGAGCACGACATAATTCGTTATATCGAATTCGGCCTGCAAATGGCTTCCTTCGGTAAAGCCGACATATTTTCCGTTTATGTAGACCTCCGCAAAGGAGCAAACACCCTCCAAAACAATATAATGGCAGTCGTTTTTATCGGAAATTTCAAATTGTCTTTCATATATTCCGAGCGGATTATCCATCGGAACATACGGCGGGTCGTTCGGGAAGACATACATCACATTAGAATAGTTGGGGAATTCGTAACCTCTCAGTTGCCAACAGGACGGAACATCAATTTTATCCCAGGCATCGGGCTCGGTTGCGGCGTCGCCGTTTTTGAAGAATTTAAACTTCCATTCACCGTTCAAAAGATTATATTCGGCATTGCCGCCCGGGATATAATAACTTCTTTGCGGCAGGCGATTTTCCGATGTCTTTGATAAATCTTCGTATTTTCTCATAAAGAACTCCTTAATGTTTTTTGTTTAGACAAAGCAATCAGGGTACAATGGTTCCTAAAACGGAGTATTTTCCCGTTTTGTTTGTCTATATCAATGATTGAAGAGAATTCAAATACCCTTCCAGTTCATTTAAATATGCGGTTCCTTTCCGCTTTATTTCGTCAATATCGTCGTGATACGCGACCAAATCGATAAGTTTTGTCTTCAAGTCCTTGAATTTATCGGACACGGACGGTAAAAGCGCTGCCGATTTTTCATCGAGATTGTTTTTGATTTTCGAACAGAGGTTTTCGGTCAAATCCGCAGCCTTTTCTATGACATCGGCGGCATATCTGAATTTTTCGGGTATTTCGCTGTTTTTCTCCTGTGTATCTGTTTTCTCAGGCTGTATTTTTTCGAAAAGATTCAGTGTCTGCGGCTCCTCTTTTTCACAGTTTTCAACAGGTGCAATCGGTTTCGCGTCCGACTGAATATCCGCCGCCGGTTCACATTCCGACAACCGTGTTTCAAGTTCCGCCACACGCGCGGCGAGAGCTTCATTCTGTTTTAAAAGTTCCGCTTTTTCACCGGAATTGAACTCGTTCAATTTTTCTTTCATATCATAATATTTCTTTTCAAATGAAAGACATTTTTCGGACAGTTGGGTATTTTTCTCGATAAGTTCTTTAATTTTTTGCAATAAATCGCTCTTTCTCATTGACCCGCCCCCTAAATTTGCGGTTGTTAACAACATAATTTTGCCAAAAGCAAAACATCTTTTTACCCATTAAATAATAGCATAGACAAACTCCGTTTTCAAGCACTGATTTGGCATAATTGCACATATTTAGGCGCAAAATTTTAATTTTTATACTTTGGTAATGTTAAAGGAAAATTCATATAATATACTAAATATTGTAATAACGGAAATATAGAATAAAATCAGCGAAACACAAGAAAGGACTTGTTGAATATGATTGAGCACAACAATGAAAATCAGGAATTCGAAAACGACGGCACAAACAACATTCAAGAAAACAAAAATGTTGAAAACGCCGAAAATTTTCAAAACGAAGAAGACAAAAGAGATGATAACGGCACGGCTGCAAACAGCGAATACAGTTTCACGGGCGACAACATCATTAAAGATGACCTTGAGCCCGAGCGGCCGAACGAGGGCAGTTATTCTCCTTATGAACATTACGGGAACACATCTTCCCCCTACGGGCAACCGATTGAAAACGACGGTTTTCCGCGCCGCGACAACGGATTTAACGGTTACAACGCAAACCAATATACCGTTCCGAAACGCAAAGTGAAACATGAAAAAGGTCAAAACCGCAAATTTTCGCTTGCAACCGTCATTGTGTCGGTAGTATGCGCGGCGCTTGTGGGCGCAGGGTCTTCACTTTTCTGCCTTTATAATGTCTGGAACAAATCGGGCTCGTCCTCGAGCGGCACTTCAAGCGTTAAAAACATAAATGTCACAAGCGAAGACGCCTCGGTTGTTGAAGCGGTTTATGAAAAATGCAGCAACAGCGTTGTCGGAATCCGCACAACCACTTCGGTTATGAATTTCTTCGGCGGCTCTTCCAACCAAACAGGCGAAGGCTCCGGAATAATATATTCCGAAGACGGTTATATAATCACGAATTATCATGTTATCTCTGATTCTTCCACATCTTCTTCGTCGTCTTCATACGGAAGCAGCGGCAATTCGGTCGCGTCTAAAATTCAGGTTTATCTCCCGAGCGACCCCGAAACCGCAATCGACGCAACAGTGGTCGGATATAACGCATCTTCCGATTTGGCGGTTATCAAAATCAACAAAAAAGGTCTGACCCCCATTGAAATCGGTGATTCCGATTCGCTCAAAGTCGGTCAGTTCGTGGTGGCAATCGGCAACCCGGGCGGACTTCAGTTTATGGGCTCTGTGACATACGGCGTTATCGGCGGACTTAACAGAACACTTCAAATAGATTCCGTCGGCTCAATGAATCTTATTCAGACCGATGCCGCAATTAACCCCGGAAACTCGGGCGGTGCTTTGGTTGACACAAGCGGAAAACTCATCGGAATCAACTCTTCAAAACTTGTCAACGAAAGTTATGAAGGAATGGGATTTGCAATTCCGATAAATAAAGCGCTTGAAATCTGCAAAAAGATAATTTCGAATCAGGGCGCACCTACACCCTATCTCGGCGTTGAAATCAGCACAAAATACACTTCAGATGTGCTCAAATATTACGGTTTCCCGTCAGGCGCCGTGGTTTCAAGCGTGAAGTCGGGCAGCCCCGCAGAAGCCGCGGGAATCCAACGCGGTGATATTATCACCAAAGCAGGCGATACCGACATCACGGAATACACCGTATTTAACAACATTATCAGTGAATCATCGGTCGGAGACAAAATAACGCTTTCGATATACCGCTCCGGTCAGACAATCACAAAAGAAGTCACTTTGGGTCAGCAGTAAAAATATTGTTTGACCGACAAGCAAATAACCTCTCTTGCCCTGCTCGGCTTTGCCCGAGCGGGGTTTTCTTTTTGCAATTCTGAGTTTAACCATAACGCGCGCATCCGAACTCGATTTTGGCGGAGAAAAATCCGCACA
>CAVDRT010000042.1:0-4835 GCA_963611445.1 bacterium | reverse complement strand
TATGACAACGCTTTAGCCGAAAATTTCTTTTCAATTCTCAAAACGGAATGTATCCACAGAGTTAAACTTTCTGGCTATGATGAGGCTCGCCTCATCATAGCCGAATACATCAACTTCTACAACAATTACCGTATTCAAACAAAAACAAAACTGACTCCGCTTGAAAAACGAAATCAGTTTGTCGCTTAAAATTAAATTATTCTATCTTAGGCTTCCTTTTTTGTACTGTCTGCACAATCTGGGGCAGGTCACAACACGGTGCTACACCCTTTCGGTTAAGTTTAGGCGTGTAACGGTTTAATCATATTCGCGCCAAAATTCTTTGACGGTTTTTTCGTATTTTTCCGGTTCAACGTAATAACTCATTCCGTGGTCTGCTCCCGGCACAATCAAAAGTTGTTTCGGCGCTTTGCAGGCTGCATAATTTTCATAGGTCATTTCAACAGGGACAAAATGGTCGTCGGAGCCGTGAACAAAAAGAACGGGTATTTCCGAAGTTTCAAGTGCGTCGGTGGTGGAATAATCATCTGTTCCCATCATTATTTTTTGCTTAAACATAGCGTTTGCAAGCGTTTCAAGCAAACCGTATCTTATGTGCAGATTTTTTTGCGCGATGTGACGCCAAATAGCGCTCGGAGAAGTGAAACCGCAGTCAGCCATAATTCCGTGCACATTTTTGGGAAGATTGAGTCCTGCCGCCATAAGCACCGTTGCCGCTCCCATCGAAACGCCGGCGAGGTATATGGGCATTTCTTCACCCACCCGGCCGACAGCCCAATTGACCCAGTCAAGGCAGTCAAAACGCTCGGTCAGCCCAAAACCCATATATTGACCGCCGCTGTTGTTTTGACCGCGCTGTTCAATATAAAGCACATTGCATTGGTTTTTGTGCCAAAAATCCGCAACCATTCCGAAGTCGCGCGTCCAGGAAGAACGCCACCCGTGAGCCGCAATAATCAGGCGTTTCGGGTTTTCGCATGTGATAAAATGCCCGACAAGCGTTTCACCGTCGTGTGATGTTATCTGAACTGTTTCATTCGGCGTTTCGGACAATTGCTTTGCGGTTTCTTCAACGCGGTGCATAAATTCATTGTCAAATTTTTGCCCCGAAATGGCCTTTTCTGCATTTCGCATAACTTTCGGCATTTCGCGGTCAAGCGCGGTGTTGACAAGGCACTTTGTGGTGATGAGTGCCGACAGTGAAGCAATTGCTGCCGCACCGGCGGTTATGCCCGAAATTTTGAGTGCTTTTTTTGTGTTTTTCTTCATAACAATCATCCTTTACTTGTTTTTTCTAATAGCTAGTTTTTGTTTTTCAGCATGAAATAGTATAATCACATCGGTCTTCATATAAAAAATTTATCCGTAAATTTGGCTTTCGCACTTTTCCTCGGGCTGCTGGCAACAGTCTGGGGAATTCTATTCTATAGGTAAATACAAGTTGATACAGTAGTCTGACTAAACTGCATTTTAATAAACTGACCATATTCTTTTGCAGTTCCCCAGAATGCAAGCATCCCTTTGTCGTATATAATGACCAAAAAATATTTTTTAATCCCATTCTTTCCGGTGGATGTTGTATTCCCATGATATTTCTGCATAAATTGTGATTCTTCCATAGCACTGATTGATTGAATTCTGTTCACAGGTAGCGTGACGGTGGTTTTAGGCTTTATTCTGGTGATTGTCAGCATTTCTGCAGCCAGTTCCAGTCTGCATGGATAATCTGTGGCAAAATCTTCAATTCCTTCATAATGCATTACCTGTATTCCGGGTTGCTTTTTCTTTCCAAACATTTTGGCCCCTCCTCTGCAAGGTTAGTTAATGTTTTTTCTCTTTTAATATAACCCAAAATCGCCCAAATGTCTATAATAAAAAGCAGCGCTCGGCGTTTGCCGAGATAACTTCAAAAACCGTTGTGTTTGATTGTTTTGTTTGTTGAAAATTCACCTTTTCACATTTGGCGAAGCCAAGTGTTTCTACGCGTCGGCGTATTTTACAGCGTTGCTATTCCACTTGTCCCAAAGGGCGAATTTCATTGAAAAAGCACTTAGCATTTATGCTAAGTGCTTTTTCTGGTGCGGATGAAGGGACTTGAACCCCCACGATTAGCTCACCAGATCCTAAGTCTGGCGCGTCTGCCAATTCCGCCACATCCGCAAATATTTTGATGTGTTGTATTTTAACACAAACGCGCCGAAAAGTCAAACAAATGCTTTTATTTTTGTGGATATTGTGGTAAAATAATTGTCAGTCGGTAATATTGTTTCACCACAGTCCGCCCGTTTCAGTAATATGAATTAAGGGCGGTGATAATATGAAAAGACGGTCAAAAAGCGGAAAACATATAGCTGTTTTTTCGGTTATCTTATCCGTGATGTTGGCGCTTTTGGCATTTGTCGACGCGAAAACAAGGCCGATTGTGGAGCAGTACGCCGAAAGCAATATGCAAATCATACTCAACAATTATATAAACGAGACGATTTCCGAGGTTTTGGAAGAGGAAAAAGTGTCATATTCCGATATTTCGGTTATCAAAAGAAATGAGCAGGGAGAGGTCGAATCGGTTGAAATAAACACGATGGAGGTCAGCGTTATCACTTCGAAAATATCCGAAAAAATCCAGAAAAAGGTTGATAAGCGCGAATATCTGCATATAGGAATACCTGTCGGCACAATTTTCGGGAATGATTTCACTCTCGGCCGCGGACCCGAAATAAAGATAAAACTTCGGGTCAATTCGGCGGTTTTTCTAAACACGAAGAGCAAATTCTATTCGGCGGGTATAAACCAAACTCTGCACGAAATCACAGCCGAAATTTCGTCCGATGTTTTTATAATGATGCCGCTTTACCGCACACAGGCGACGGTTGACAATGATTTTTTGCTGGCACAGACCGTGATTGTCGGAGATGTGCCCGAGGCGTTCACAAATGTCGACGAATATTCGGACGAATGTGATGTTCCCGGAAACATAAACGACTACGGCGCGGAGCCGATAGACTGATTTATCTTCAGAACGGAGAATATTATAATGGACTTTAAAACAGCACAAAAAAGAGCGGAAGAACTCAAAAAGACGCTTACTTATCACAGCAACAGATATTATAATATGGATTCCCCCGAAATCAGCGACTATGAATATGATATGCTCCAGCATGAACTCAAAAATATAGAGTCTGAGTTTCCCGAACTCATAACCGCGGATTCTCCCACGCAAAAGGTGGGCGGCAATGCCAATGTTATGTTCACGCCGGTGCACCACGAGATCAGAATGGAAAGTCTGCAAGATGTTTTCGGCTTTGAGGAAATATATGAATTTGACCGCAGAGTTAGCGAAAATTTGGGACATAAGCCCTCATATTCGACTGAACTTAAAATCGACGGGCTTTCGGTTTCGCTTGAATACGAAAACGGGGTGTTTGTCCGCGGTTCCACGAGAGGGGACGGCGACACGGGCGAGAATGTCACAGATAATCTTATGACGGTCAAATCAATTCCGAAAAAACTCAATGGGTTTGACGGTGATATTGAAGTTCGCGGCGAGGTTTATATGTCGCACGCAAGTTTCACCGAACTTGTGAAACGGCAGGAATTGAGCGGGGAAAAGAAAATTGCCAAAAACCCGAGAAACGCCGCTGCGGGCTCTTTGAGACAAAAGGATTCGAAAATAACCGCCCGGCGTAATTTGGATATTTTTGTGTTCAATGTTCAAAAGATAAACGGCAAAACATTTTCTTCACACATTGAAAGTCTTGATTTTTTGAAGTCTGTCGGTTTCAATGTGCTGCCGTTTTACAAACCCTGCACCGACATTGAAGAAGCGGTTGAAGCAATCAAAAAAATCGGCGATATGCGCGGAGAACTCGGCTTTGACATCGACGGCGCCGTTATAAAGGTTGACAGCATCGCCGACCGTGAAGTTCTCGGCAGTACGGCAAAATACCCCAAATGGGCGGTTGCATTTAAATATCCGCCCGAAGAAAAGGAAACCGTGCTCAGAAAAATCGAGATAAATGTCGGGCGAACGGGTGCGCTCACACCCACGGCTGTGTTCGACACAATTCAACTGTCGGGCACATCGGTGAGCCGTGCGGTGCTTCACAATGAAGATTTTATTAAGCAGAAAAACATAGCCGTCGGCGATACTATAATAATCCGCAAAGCAGGGGAAATAATCCCCGAAGTGGTCGGGCTCAGCAAAAAAAGCCCGAACAGTGTTCCGTTTGAAATGCCGAAAGTTTGCCCGTCGTGCGGCTCGCCTGTGATAAAAGACGAGAACGAGGCGGTTGCAAGGTGCGAGTCGGCAAGCTGCCCCGCACAACTCTTAAGGCATCTGTTCAACTTCGTGTCAAGAGACGCAATGGATATTGAAGGATTGGGTCCTGCCGTTATTGAACAGTTGGTTGAAAACGGAAGGGTGAAGGACGCAGCGGACCTCTACACTTTGACCGTGGACGATATTAAAAGCCTTGACCGCCTCGGCGAAAAATCTGCCGCAAACGCCGTGAGCGCAATCGAAAAATCCAGAGGGAACGACCTTTATCGGCTTATTTTCGGTTTAGGGATAAGGGGAGTCGGTCAAAAATCCGCAAAACTTCTTGCCGACAGATTCACGGACATTGAAAATCTCTTCACGGCATCGGCGGAGGAAATCGAGAGTATACCGAATTTCGGAAAAGTGCTTTCTCAAAACACGGCTGATTTTTTCTCTCTTCCGCAGACAAGGGAATTGATTGATAAATTCAAATCGCTCGGTGTAAACACGCTGAAAATCGGCGGCGCGCAAACGCAGCGGCTTGCAGGCAAAACTTTTGTGCTGACGGGAACTTTGC
>CAVDRT010000041.1:0-6495 GCA_963611445.1 bacterium | reverse complement strand
ATTCATTCAGATGAGAAAATGTTGATTTTTTTCAAGTTCAGAACGGCTTGCAGTGAAAGAAAGCGTTTATTTTCAGCAAAAAGTTCAAGGGAGAATGTTTTTACTTCTTCTCCCTCAGTCTGTATCGTTATGAATTTGAGCTTTATGCGAAAATAAGCTCCGCATTGACAATCTCCGCCGCACGATTTCTTATGCCGTTCATTTTGCCAACCCAAGTTATCATATCGTTAGCTTTCAGCTTTTCGGTTATGCCCTCATCCTCCGCCATCTGATTTACCAACCGAGAGAACATTTTCTCCGCCTGACGGTCAATGTCAGCAAGATATCCGTTCAGCTTGCCGCTTGTGAGCAGATTGGCATAGACCGATTTGCGATAATTTCTCAAATACCGCCTGTGCCGCTGTGCCCATATTCCAATCGGTTGTTGTTCTTTTTCCGGCAGCTTCAAGCAAGGCAAATAATAGTCCCCCTGTAACTCATACCAAAGCCCGTTATTCTCGTCATAAATGTACTTGTCCATTTCGTATTCCTCCAAATAAAGATTTTCACTTCAAAATCCATATCACTGTCACAAAAATTGAATTTCAAAGTTTTGTCCTTATCTGGGTTCAGCTATATGTAACGCAACACTATAATTATTACAAAACAGGTGAAATGAGATGCCGAGAAATTTTATGTTCAGCAAAGAAGAAATAATAAGTGCCGCACTTGATTTGACGCGCGAAAAAGGTTTTTCGGCAGTCTCTGCCCGCTCGCTCGGTGAAAAACTCGGAACTTCTTCACGCCCTATCTTCGGCAGATTTAAAAATATGGCTGAAGTTCAAAGCGCAATTATAACCGCCGCCGCTGCTCTTTATCAATCACATATCAAAGAAGAAATAGCAAGCGGAAAATATCCGGAATACAAGGCAAGCGGTATGGCGTATATACGGTTTGCGAAAGAGGAACGGGAACTGTTTAAACTTCTTTTTATGCGCGACCGTACTAATGAAGAAAAAGACGATTCTTTAATCGAAGTCGATTGGATAATCGACATTATATGCGCACAGAGCAATATCAGCCGTGAAGATGCCTATAATTTTCATCTTGAAATGTGGGTTTATGTTCACGGAATCGCAACGATGATTGCGACCGGGTACCTTGATTGGAACGAAGAACTTGCAAGCCGCGCGCTGACCGACGCTTATTTCGGGCTTAAAATGAGATATAAAAGCAAATGAGTGTTGATAATCCGGACATCGAGTAATACATTTTATCAAAAGCCGCTTCCAACAAAGCGGCTTTTTTAAATTTTATCTGATGACTTTGTGATGATTATAACTGCTTTGCTGCCTGTTCAAAAGACAGCAGCGCCTTCTTTCGGAATTTATAATAAAACGCCCCGACTAAGTCCGCCAACCCCCATCCGATTGGGACCGACCACCAGATACCGGTCACGCCGAATGCGGGAACGGCGGATAACAGGTATGCCAACGCAACGCGAGTGCCCAATGAAATGACAGTCAGAACTACGCTCATTCCCGGTTTTCCCAACGCGCGATACAAACCGTAAAGCAAAAACAGGCAGCCGATACCGCAGTAAAACGCGCCCTCAATATGCAGATATCTCACACCTTCCGAAATAACTTCGGCTTCTCCGGCATCAACAAAAATCTTCATAAGCGGTTTGGCAAAAACGCAGACGAGCACGGATATGACCACACAGAAAATCATAGAAATACATACGGCACTTTTTATTCCCGAGCGAATTCGCACCCTCTCTTTTGCACCGTAATTCTGTGCAATAAATGTCGAAAAAGCATTGCCGAAATCTTGTACCGGCATATAAGCAAAAGCGTCGATTTTTACTGCAGCGGCAAAGGCAGCCATCACAACAGGGCCGAAACTGTTAACCCGCCCCTGCACCATAAGAATGCCGAGATTCATAACCGATTGCTGAACGCAAGTCAACGCAGAAAACGAGACGGTTTCACGAATGCGTTTTTTTCGCAGGCAACGGAATTTCCATATTGAGCGCATCTGCGGGAAGCGCATTAGTGTATAAACGGCGATGCCGATTCCCGAGAGATACTGTGCAATTACAGTTGCCTGTGCCGCCCCGGCAACACCCTTGTTTAATCCGATAACAAACAGCAGGTCAAGAATAATATTCAGTACGGCGGAAACGGCCAAAAACACCAGCGGTATGACGGAATTTCCGATTGCTCTGAGAAAAGAGGCAAAATAGTTGTACAGAAAAACAGCGGGAATACCGATGAAAATAACGAACAAATACTCCCGCATATCACCCCAAACCTCAGTGGGAACCCGAAGGAAAGTGCGGAGTCCATCCAGGCACACAAACGCCGTAATATTTAAAATTATCGTAATAAGTGCAATAAAAAAGAAAGCCGCACACAGATTTTCTTGCAAAGCCTTTTCGTCCCGTTGCCCGAAACGCATGGAAAAAAGAGCTCCGCTTCCCATACACAGGCCGAGAATAACGGAAGTGAGAAAAGTCATCAGTGCAAATGATGAGCCAACCGCCGCAAGGGCATTCCGTCCGAGGAACTGTCCGACAATCAAAGTGTCGGCAATATTATAACACTGCTGAAGCAGATCCCCGAAAATCATCGGAACAGCAAACAACAACAAGGACTTGACAACGGGCCCCTTGGTTAAATCCCGATTCATCATACACCCCCGAAACACAAAAAATCACAGCCAACAAATCAGTTGATACCGAGAAACTGCAGACAGTTTGCCGTTGCACCTTTTGTCAAATGTGCAATCTCGACACTAATCTTTCTCTATTTGAAAAAGCACTTAGCATAACGCTAAGTGCTTTTAATGGCGCGCTGAGAGGGACTCGAACCCCCGACCCTCTGCTTAGAAGGCAGATGCTCTATCCGGCTGAGCTATCAGCGCAAAATAAACATTGAAAGACACCCGCAAGATGTCTAACAAAGTTATTTTACAACAAAGCGGCGCAAAAGTCAACAAAAAAATCGTAAAAAAGCAAGGTTAACCGTAATGCACCGCAAAACACAAAATCAGTTTTTCTGTTCCTCAATCGGTTTTACGGGAACATACGGCTCAGCCTCGGCATCGCCGATGTCTCTTATTATGATAAACGGCGTCAATTCGTCGTCCTGACCGGCAGGATTATCTCTTATGAGTTCGGACAAAAACTCCTCGCTTCTATCATTAAGGTCATCTGACCTGCCGAGTATTTCAACCGAAATATCATTTGCGTCAACACACATACAACTGACACCGAGTTTTTCTTTGACCTCATTGCAAACGCCCGAGGGGTCTTTCGGATTGAGCACGGCAAGAGTATGGTAAACATCAAATGCCGAATGACTGTAAAAGCCGTCTATTCCGGCGACATCCTGACCCACGATTTCGTAAAACACTCCCCTTTTGCCGAAAATTTTGGCAATTCCCGCACAAAATGTTGCCCAAAGAATGAGCGGAAGCCCTTTCATATTTATTGCAAGCTGAAGTTTATAAGGCTCGTTCATTCCGATTCCGTTATTATTCGTCGTTGCGAATTTGGAAAGGAATTTTGCCCAAAAGCCGAGTTTCACATCATCCATTGAGACGGTATTGTTTTGGCACATTGAAACGACCTTTTCACCGATTGAAACAATATCCCCCTCACGGTAAAGCGGTTTAACATATTTTCCGAAAATCTCAACAATATTTTCACCGGGTTTTATAAAATGGGTTTTAACCGCGTATCTTTCATATCTTGCGCCGTCAACCTCCGCCAGCCCGCGCACATAATATTCAATTCCGTCTTTTTCGCGTTTGTTTTCGCTCAGATTTTTATTTCCTTCATACCAAAATGCCATTTTCATTCTCCTCAACGGTTATTATAGATTAAATTATATAATTAAACAAAAGATATGTCAATATGTGAAAGCGTGATATATGAATTATTATTGCACGCCTAAATTCGACAAAAATCACAGAAAAAATACAAAAAGTTCACTGTTTGTTAAAAAAATAACGCACCATAATCGTTGACAAGTTTTGCAAAATATTGTACAATTTTATCAAATAACGGAGAAGTTGGTGTGGTTTATGAAAGCTACGGGTATGATTCGAAAAGTTGATGAACTCGGAAGAGTCGTTGTTCCGAAAGAACTTCGCAAAAAATTCGACATCACGGATAATGTCGACTCATTTGAGATTTTTGTCGAAAATGATTCAATCATTTTGAAAAAATATCAACCGAGTTGCATTTTTTGCGGCGAAACTGAGGGAATCACGGTTTTCAAAAACAAGAATGTTTGCTGTGATTGCATCAAAAAAATTTCCGAATCTCTTTAAATTGCTGCGGCTGCAAAATGCCGCAGCTTAATTTTTATCAAAAAACACTATAAGGCAAAACTTTAAAAGGCGATTGTATTTTTCACGAATACAACCGCCTTTTAAATATTATCAAATTTTAATTATCGCAGTCAGTCATTCTCTTTGGAATCAATGTTTATTCCGAGTTCGGTCAACTGAACACCGTCAACTTCAGACGGAGCGCCTGTCATAAGTTCCGAAGATGTTGCAACTTTCGGGAAAGCAATAACATCTCTGATTGAATCAGCACCCGACATTATCATCAGAAGTCGGTCAAGGCCGATTCCCATACCGCCGTGCGGAGGTGCACCGTACTGATAAGCGTCGGTCAGGAAGCCGAACTTTTCATATGCTTCTTCGTCGGAAAGTCCGAGAGAGGCAAACATTTTCTTTTGAAGTTCGGGGTCTGTGATACGCATTGAGCCGCTGCACAATTCAACGCCGTTGAGCACCAAATCATACGCCTTTGCGAAAACCTTTTCGGGAGCGGAATCAAGAAATTCAAGGCATTCGTCCATCGGTGCGGTGAAAGGATTATGCATTGCGTCATATGCGCCTGTTTCCTCGTTATATTCAAAGAACGGGAATTCGGTTATCCAAAGGAAATTATACTGATTTTCGGGTATTATGCCGAGTTTTTTGGCAACTGTAAGTCTCAGTGCGCCCAAAACGCTGAGAGCAGTGTTTTTACGGTCGGCAACGATTAAAACAACATCACCCTTTTCGGCACCTGCTGTTTTCAAAATGCCGTTTATTTCGTCTTCGGTCATAAATTTTGCAAACGAGCAGGACGGCGCGTCATCAACCCAACGGATATAAGCAAGACCCTTGGCACCGATACCCTTTGCGGTTTCAGTAAGTTTGTCTATTTCCTTGCGCGTCAAAACCGAAGCGGCGTTTTTCGCGGTGATGCACCTCACGGTTCCGCCGCTTTTAACAGTGTTTGCGAAAACGCCGAATCCGCAATTACCGACAACGGGCGAAATATCCTTGATTGTCATATCAAACCGAGTATCGGGTTTATCGGAGCCGTAGTTTTCCATTGCGTCGGTATATGTGAGGCGTTTTATCGGAAGTTTAACCTCAACCCCGAGCATTTTTTTGAACAGTGTTTCAATGAGCCCCTCGCCGATTTTGAGAATATCTTCAACATCAACAAAAGACATTTCGACATCAATTTGTGTGAATTCAGGCTGGCGGTCGGCTCTCAAATCCTCATCGCGGAAACATCTCGCCATTTGATAATAACGGTCGAATCCCGAAATCATTAAAAGTTGTTTGTAAAGCTGCGGAGACTGCGGAAGGGCAAAGAACGAGCCCTTGTGGATTCTTGAAGGAACAAGATAATCCCTTGCGCCCTCAGGAGTTGATTTAACCATAATCGGCGTTTCAATCTCATAAAATCCGTTATCATTAAAATAATTCCTGACGATATTATTCACCTCGTGGCGAATTTTGATGTTTCTCTGCATAGGCTCGCGCCTGAGGTCAAGGTATCTGTATTTAAGTCTTAATTCTTCGTTTGCGTTTGTGTCGGGCAAAATCTCAAACGGGGGTGTTTTGGCAGAAGAAATCAATTTGAGAGTTTCAACCTCAATTTCAATTTCCCCGGTCGGAATTTCGGTGTTGACAGAAGACCTGTGCCTTACCGTCCCCGACGCCATAATAACATACTCACCGCGAACGGCAGCCGCTTTTTCAAAAACGGCGCGGTCTGTTTTGTCGTCAAATGCCAACTGAACGATGCCCGTTCTGTCGCGAAGGTCTATAAAAATAAGTTGTCCGATATCTCTCTGGCGCTGCACCCAACCGGCAACAACGACCTTTCTTCCCTCATCTTTCACACGGAGGTCACCGCAATAATCGGTGCGGCGCAAATCTCCCATTCTCTCGTTTTTCATAAATAACACCACTTTTTCGAATAATATCGGTTTCGGAATCCTTATCAAAACTCCTCGATTGATTTATTTAAATCATCAAAAGCCGAATTGATTTTAAGATCGTAAAGAGAAGCAATCAAACCGGCACCCGTGTCGGTTTTGATTTCCTCGCCCGTTTTCATATTTTTTATTTTGCAGGCGTTGTTCGCAAGTTCATCACCGCCGAGAACGGCTGTATACTGAGCACCTATCTTGTTTGCATATTTCATTTGGG
>CAVDRT010000040.1:0-2034 GCA_963611445.1 bacterium | reverse complement strand
GAGCGTGTCATACCGATTTATCCCGAAGCCGTAAAGGTCGTTGAAAATTACATAAATAAGGTGCGTGACCTTGTGGTGGTTGACCCTAATATCGACAATCTTTTTACCAATATGAACGGAAAGCCGCTCACCCGCCAAGGTTTTTGGAAAATAATCAAACATTATGCGGCGCTTGCCAACATAAATAAAGATATAACGCCGCACACTCTCAGACATTCGTTTGCCGCAAATCTTCTTGAAAACGGGGCGCCGCTCAGGGATATTCAGGAAATCCTCGGTCACTCCGACCTCTCATCAACTCAAATATATGCACAGCTTATGCGAAACAGATATGCGCGCAGTTATCAAAAATATCACCCGATGGCAAAATAACAGGGACTGTCTTATCGACAATCCCTGTTTTGCTTTTTATTTAATATTTTGCGGTTTTAAAACCGTTTTTCTTATTTGTGCGGACAATGGTTTGATAATTAAAAGAACGGCAGGAAGCTTGACCGCCGCCATAATTGCGGCTTGCGGCAGCCTTGTTATCAAAAGCCCTTGATACGGCGCACCGTAAAGAACAGAAATCCACAAAGAATTGATTAAAAGGGTGAAAATCAGTTCGGTAGATATAACCGAAACGGTTGTTTTAAACACGGTAATTTCATTTTTAAACGCAAATCCGAATATCAGACCGATAAGCGCCGCCGATAATGTGAAACCGGGAAAATACGGACCGATGGGGAAGAGAACAGCACCAAGAAAATCGCCGAGACCTGCGACCGCTGCCGCACACAGAGGCCCCAAAACCGCTGCGGTAATAAGCACCGGCAGAAATGAAAAACCGATTTTCAAATTCCAGAGCGAGACCGACAGAAATCTTGAAAGGACAATTTCCAGGGCGGTCATAAGCGCCGTGAAAATTACCGTAAAAAGCGTTTTTTTGTATGTTGACATAAAAATACCCCCTATTTCGCTTTAGATAATAGGGGATTAAATATCTTTATTAAATTCTCTATTATTTTCAGCGGGATGCGAAATGCGAACCGCAAGAAACAATTCTTTTCGTCCGCTCGGCAACTCCCCGTCCGAACAGCACTTCACGCTCGCAAATCTACTCTGTTTTTATATTATATAGCATATTTTTCTGATTTTGTCAACAAAAAGCTGGGTCATTTTATTATGCTTTTCATTCTTTTTATAACAGCGTTTGAAATCACTCCGATAAGAGAGCCTGAAACAAGTCCCGTTACAATAAGCATCGGCAGAAAATAAAGTATGGCGCCTGTTCCCATAACGAATATTGCCGCAGCGGTCTGCCCCAAATTGTGCATAACCCCCGAAATCGCGCTCACGGTGACGATATGAAATCCGAATTTTTTTAAGACCCACATCGCCGAAAGTGCAAACAGGGCACCGCAGGCAGATATTAAAGTTCTTGTTCCGCCGCCGAACAGCGCGCCGATAATGAAAATTCGCAAAAAATTTATAAAAACCGTGGTTTTAAAACTTTCGGTGTATAAAAGAATCATAACAATAATATTTGCAAGTCCGATTTTCACACCGGGTATGCCGATGTCAAACGGAATGAGCATTTCAACATATCCGAATATGAGCGCCGCGGCAAGCGAAAGCCCCAAAAAGGCAACTTTTTTCGACATTTTGTTTTCCTCACTCAATTTCAATGATGACTTTGTGCGGCAGGCAAATTATGCTCTCGCCGACCTTTGAAATCTCCTTATGATTAACGCAGACCTGTTCGGAGCAGTCGGCATAACTTATGTATGCCTTTCCGTTTTTTATAACAAGCCGATTAACGCCGTTTGATTTGATATCAACCGTAATATCCTTTTTGAGGGAATATGAAGCATATTCTTTACCGTCCACAGTCACTTTGACGCCGGTTCCTTTGTTTGCAGTCAGAAAAATCAACAAAAATGCCGCTGCGGCTGCGGCAGCCAAGCCGATCAACAGAAAAATGTCTTTCTTTTTCAAATGTTGCACCTCATTCATAAATAACACTTAAATTGACAGTGTCGGTTTAAAGTGATA
>CAVDRT010000039.1:0-2559 GCA_963611445.1 bacterium | reverse complement strand
GAGCAAATTTCGGCATTTTGCCGCCGCTTGCGGAAAAAATCAGGGACAAGCGTGAAAGATACGCCGCACTGGCTCGGCGTTCGCTTGACTGGTACCGCAAATCCGATATAAATTTAAGCGAATTATTTAATGATGGGGAGTGACGAAAATGAAAGTGGTAATCGACGCTTTCGGCGGAGACAACGCGCCTTTATCAGTGATAAAGGGTGCGGAACTTGCCGTGAAAGAATATGGGGTCAATATTGTTTTGACGGGTGATGAAGAAATAATCAAAAAATGTGCAAAAGATAATAAAATATCACTCGATAATATTGAAATACGCCACACATCGGAAATATTTTCAATGCACGACAAACCGACTGATATTGTCAAGTCAAAGAGCGGCACTTCGCTGGGACTTGCGCTCAAACTCGTTGCTGACGGTGAGTGTGACGCTTTTGTTTCAGCCGGCAGCACGGGCGCGATTTTGGCGGGAGCCACATTTATCGTCAAGAGAATAAAAGGTGTGAAACGCCCTGCAATCGGCACGGTCATTCCGGCAAGAGATAGGAAATTTTTGCTTATGGATATGGGAGCAAACGCCGATTGCCGACCTGAAATGATTGCTCAGTTCGGCGTTATGGCGTCGGCATATATGGAGAATGTTATGGGCGTCAAAAATCCCGAAATCGGACTTTTGAATATCGGAACGGAAGACACCAAGGGCGGAACTCTCCAGCTTGAAGCGTATTCGCTGCTTAAAAATATGCCGATAAACTTTATCGGCAATGTTGAATCGCGCGACCTGCCCGTCGGCGTGTGCGACGCAGTTGTAACCGACGGTTTCACGGGCAATATAGCCGTCAAACTCTATGAGGGCGTCGCCGCAACAATGTTTTCAATGATAAAAGATGTTATGTATTCAAAATTGTCTTATAAATTGGCAGGGGCGGTGATAAAACCCGGTCTTGCACAAATCAAATCAAAGGCGGATTATTCCGAAGTCGGCGGTGCCCCGCTTCTCGGAATAAGAAAACCCGTCATAAAGGCGCACGGCAGTTCAAATGAAATTGCAATTAAAAACGCTGTCAGACAGGCTGTGCTGTTTGCTGAAAATGATGTTATCGGGAATATAGCAAAATCCCTCTCGAACACGGCGGAAAACGACAGCCCCGAAAACATTTAATCGGCGGGACGATAAAAGCGATAATCAAAGAAGGTTTGCAAAATGAAAAATCTTGAAGAAAATTTAAACTATACTTTCAAAAACAAGGCGTTGCTGACAAACGCTTTGACCCATTCGTCATATGCAAACGAGGTCAGGGGAAAATCGAAATCAAACGAAAGACTTGAATTTTTGGGCGATTCTGTTCTCTCAATCGTTGTTTCGGATTATATCTACAAAAAATATCCGAATTTACCCGAAGGGGAACTCACCAAAATCAGAGCGTCGCTTGTCTGCGAAAAATCCCTTTCGCAGTTTTCGGCAGAACTGAAAATCGGTGAATATCTGCTCTTGGGCAAGGGCGAACAAAAGGGCGGCGGTGCAAAGCGCCCCTCGATTTTGGCAGACGCCTTTGAAGCGGTGCTTGCCGCAATGTATCTTGACGGCGGAATGGAAGTCGCGAAAAAGCATGTTTTGAGATTTGTTGTCAAAGAACTTGAAAACAACAATGAATACGACGCTTTTCACGATTATAAAACAATGCTTCAGGAAATCATTCAGAAAAACCCGGAGGAAAAACTTTCCTATGTCCTGGCGGGGGAGAGCGGGCCCGAACACGATAAAAGTTTTACGGTTGATATAATGATAAACACAAATAAAATCGGAACAGGTGTCGGCCACAGCAAAAAACAGGCGGAACAGGCGGCGGCAAAACAAGCGCTCAAACTTATGGGCGAAAATGTGTGATGAAGCACGCCAATATTTCAATTTTTGTTCCGCATATGGGCTGCCGTTTCAGGTGCAGTTTTTGCAATCAGGTGAATATAACGGGAAGTGTGAAAACACCACACGCCGAAGATGTCGACAAGGCGGTGAAAATCGCGTTGTCGTCGCCGAAATATGACCCGCAAAATACGGAAATCGCTTTTTTCGGCGGCAGTTTCACGGCTGTCGAGCGCAGTTATATGTGCGAACTTTTGTCAGCGGCCGAGAAATATGTCAAAAACGGCGCTGTTGCCGGAATCCGCCTTTCAACAAGGCCCGACGCAATAGACCGTGAAGTTCTCGAAATACTCAAAAGCGCCGGCGTCACCTCAATCGAACTCGGTGCTCAAAGTATGAGCGACAGGGTGCTGGGCATCAATAATCGCGGACATTTATCCGAAGATGTCAAAAACGCGTCCCGGCTTATTAAAGAATACGGTTTTTCACTCGGTCTTCAGATGATGACGGGGCTTTACGGCTCAACGGTCGATGACGACCGCAAAACGGCAAATGAACTTGCAAAGCTTAAACCCGATACAGTCAGGATATACCCGACGATAGTGCTTAAAAACACGGAACTTGCAAAACTTTATAAACAGGGAATTTATGAGCGTTTTGCAAGTTCCGTGTTTTTAAGCACTATCGTCGGG
>CAVDRT010000038.1:0-2114 GCA_963611445.1 bacterium | reverse complement strand
CGCAAAAACAAAGGGCATTTTATATATTTTGACGGCGGCTGTCGGCTTTTCGCTGATGACTGTGTTTGTGCGCCTGTCGGGCGATTTGCCGTCGTTTCAAAAGGCCTTTTTCAGAAATTTTATCGCTTTGATTTTCATTTCGGGCGTGATGATAAAAAACAAAACCGGACTGAAAATCGAAAAGAAAAACATAAAATATCTTTTTTGCCGCTGCTTTTTCGGAACACTGGGTCTCCTCTGCAATTTTTATGCGGTTGACCGTCTGGCACTTGCCGACGCAAATATGCTCAATAAACTATCGCCGTTTTTCGCGATAGTATTCTCGGTGATCCTGATTAAAGAAATACCCGACTTTTTCCAAATTGCAGGCGTGACCGCCGCATTTATCGGCGCGCTTTTCATAATCAAACCGGGGTTTGCAGGGGCGTCGGTGCTGCCTGCCGTGGCAGGGCTTTTCGGCGGAATGGGTGCAGGCATTGCTTATACATTCGTGCGTATGCTCGGAAAAAGGGGAGAGAACGGCTCAAAAATAATCTTTTGCTTTTCGGCGTTTTCCTGCGCGGTCTGTCTGCCGTTTCTGATTTTCGACTATCACCCGATGACCGCCCGACAGTTATTGTGCCTTCTCGGTGCGGGCGCTGCCGCCTGCGTCGGTCAAATCGGCATTACACGGGCATATTTTTATGCACCTGCAAAAGAAATATCGGTTTATGATTATTCACAGGTGGTTTTTGCGGCGCTGTTCGGCTTTTTGTTTTTCGGGCAAATTCCCGATGTTTACAGCATTGTCGGATATGTTCTGATCTGCGGCGCAGGAATTTCAATGTTCTATTATAACAAACACAAAAGCAACGGTTGAATCCGTTGCTTTTCTTTTGCCTCGATAAAACCGTTTAAGAATAAAATAAGCCGTCACGCGCTAAACATTGTTAAAAATATAAACAACTTTGTTAAAAAATAAACGACCAAAAAAATAACTTTGTTAAAAAAAGCACAAAGTACTTGACAACGCTATATTATGGTAATATAATTGTAAACGACAGCAATTACGGAAATGGTTTTCAAATCCGCAAATTTTGCAGAATAAAAATGGGGGAATAACAATGTCAAGAGTATATAATTTCAGCGCAGGTCCTTCGATGCTTCCTGAGGCCGTGCTCAAAACCGCAGCGGCAGAAATGCTTGAATACGGCACAACCGGTCAATCGGTTATGGAGATGTCGCACCGCTCAAAAGAATATCAGGCAATTTTCGACAAAACCGTTGCCCTTCTCCGCGAACTTATGGACATTCCGGAAGAATACGAAGTGCTTTTGCTTCAGGGCGGCGCTTCTTCACAGTTTGCAATGGTTCCGCTCAACCTTATGAACAAATCGGGCAAAGCCGATTATGTCATCACTGGTCAGTGGGCTAACAAGGCTTATAAAGAGGCTTCCCGTTACGGCGACGCTCACATTGTCGCTTCGTCAAAAGATAAAACTTTCACCTATATCCCGAAACTCGACCCGGCAACATTCACCAAAGACGCCGATTATTTCCATATTTGTATGAATAACACAATCTACGGCACAAAATATCATACGCTGCCCGAAACCGGAAGTGTTCCGCTGGTTGCCGATATTTCAAGCTGCATTTTGTCAGAGCCGATCGATGTCAGAAAATTCGGACTTTTGTATGCAGGTGCACAGAAGAATGTCGCTCCCGCAGGTCTGACGATTGTCATTGTCCGCAAAGACCTTCTCGGCAATGCTCAGGACATCACACCGACAATGTTCAATTATGTCACACACAGCGAAAACGGCTCAATGTTCAACACTCCGCCTTGCTACACAATTTATATTGCAGGTCTTGTTATGCAGTGGGTTAAAGATACTTTCGGCGATCTTGAGGGTATGAAAGCCCACAATGAGAAAAAAGCCAAAATTATTTATGATTTCCTTGATAACAGCAAACTTTTCAAGGGAACCGTTGTGCCTGAAGACCGTTCGCTGATGAATGTTCCGTTTGTCACCGGAAACGAGGAAACGGACGCCAAATTCGTTGCCGAAGCCAAAAAAGCAGGCTTTGTCAACATCAAAGGCCACCGCACAGTCGGCGGTATGAGAGCGTCAATC